>JBFJVP010000001.1:0-33247 GCA_041624075.1 Thermoplasmatota archaeon
ATGCGGCCAGCAGGAACCGTCACCCGATGGGCGCAACGCCAAGGCTGCTCCTGTTGGCCTTGGTCGTGCTGGCTGGGTGCACCGGCCCTGCAACGCAGGATAGGGGAGATGGGGCTGGCGCGGCTGACATGACCCTTGGGCCTTGGCGCGGGGGTCCTGAAACTGGCATTCGCTGCCGACTCCTGCTTCCTAAGGCGGTCTGCGCGCCAACGAGTCTGGGCCGGTCGACGTCGAGTATGACCTTCTCACCCCCAGCCGCTTCGTGGGCGCGTCTGCGGAAGTGGATGACCACCTCAACCTGACTGGTAGCCTGCAAAGCCATGGCACGCCGGATGCCGATGAGACGCTGAGCTTCAGTGTGCGCCGGGAGCGCTCCGGTCTTGGCGTGATTTACGCCTACGTTCATTGGAATGATGCCCACGGCGGCCTGGAGAGCTGCGCGGCTTTTGACTTCGAAGTCGCCAGCTCCTAGCAGCCCATTCACCGAGGCCCGGGCGGGTTTGGCACTGGCTGGTTTCAGCGCTGGACCACTTCAACCACGGCCTTGTCGAGGCCCTGCTGCTGCCGGTGGCGGTTGAGGCGTGCCAGGAACCGCTCGGGCAACGTGCCCGTTGGACCCTGCACGAACCAGGAGAGCCGCACGCGGCTAAGGCGCCCTGCACGCAGGCAGAAGACCTCCAGGTGGGCACGCCTGGGCCGGTGACCCGGAGCCGGACCATCGCGCCGCGTCACCTGAACCAAGCGGAGCGCGTGGACATCGTCCCAGATCACGCGGCGGCGCCCGTGGGTAAGGCCCTCCGGGTCGAGTTGGGCGGTGAGGCTCACCATCTGGATGGCGCCCAGCAGGAAGGGCAAGCCCAGAATGATTGCGAAGAGCGTCAAGATCACGTCCAGGACGTCGCCGGTGCGCTGGGTCAGCCACCACCAGCCGTAGGCGAGTGCTACCAAAAGGGGCACCACGATCACGAGGCCCGACTTGGAGGCCCGGAAGGTCTCGCTACTGCCCAAATCCAAGGCATCCACACCGCCACGACCGAGCGCGGCATTCAAAAGTGGGTAGGCCGCAGCTAGCGCTCCAGGATGGCGGTGACGCCCTGCCCACCGGCGGCGCAGATGCTGATGAGTCCTCGGCCCGAGCCCTTCTCGGCCAGGGTTTTGGCGAGGGTGGCCAGGATGCGGCCGCCGGTGGCGGCAAAGGGGTGGCCGGCGGCGATGCTGCTGCCCTTGACGTTGAGCTTGGCGGCATCGATGGCGCCGAGCCCCTTCTGCTCCCACGCGGCGAGGGTGCAAAGGACAACGCTGGCGAAGGCCTCGTGGATCTCGTAGAAGTCGAAATCCTGCAAGGCCAACCCCTCCCTCTCCAGCAGCTTGGGCACCGCCTCGTAGGCGGGCGCCATCAGCAGACCCTCGCTGCCCTCGACGAAGTCGACTGCACCCGTTTGCGCTCCGGTCAGATGGGCCAGAACGGGGAGCCCCCGCTCTTCGGCCCACTCCGGCGTGGCTAGCAGGACGGCGCTGGCTCCGTCAGTGAGGGGGCTGGCGTTGGCGGCCGTGATGGAACCCCCTTCGGCGAAGGCGCCCTTCAGGCGCGAGACTTTTTCGAGGCTCGTGTCGGGCCGCAGGTTGTTGTCGCGCTCGAGGCCGTGGTACGGCATGACCAGGTCCTCGAAGAAGCCAGCGTCGTAGGCTGCGGCCAGCTTGTGGTGGCTGGCCACCGCCAGTGCATCCATGGCCTCACGGGTGATGCCGTATTCGTCCGCCGTTGCCTGGGCGTGCTGCCCCATGGACAAGCCGGTGCGCGGCTCGGCGTTGCGGGGCAGCGCGGGCACCAGGTTGCCTGGGTGCAAGGCTGCCAGCATGGCCTTGGCGCGTGCCCCCGTGCTCTTGGCGGCGTTGAGGTCCATGAGGGCCCGCTGGAAGCGCGGGTGGACGCTGACTGGCGCGTCGCTGGTGGTGTCGGTCCCACAGGCAATGCCAGCGTCGATCTGGCCGAGGGCAATCTTGTTGGCAACCAGGATGGCTGCCTCCAAACCGGTTCCGCACGCCTGCTGCACATCGTATGCCGGCGTATGGGGATCGAGGCTGGTGCCCAGCACCGACTCCCGCACCAGGTTCCAGTCCCGCGCATGCTTCATGACGGCGCCGCCGACCACTTCGCCAAGCAATTCGCCCTCCAACTTGGCGCGGTCGACGAGGCCCTGCAAGGTGTCGCTCAGCATGGTCTGGTTGGACAAGTGATGGTACGCCGTGTTTTGCCTTGCAAACGGAATGCGGTTGGCGGCTACGACGGCGACCGGGCGGGGCGCAGTGGGCATGGGCTTGCAGTGGCCGAGCTGGCCAAAAGGATGTGCAAAGCCCGACAGCCGTGCGCCGGCGGCCCGCACGCTCGAAGGCGGTGAGTCACGGGGATGAAGGAAAAGGTCCGGTCAAGCTGGCGCTCAGCTTGCTGCTGCCGTGGGCACGGATGTCGAGGCGGCCGGGGCGCCGGGCGTCGGTGCAGCCGGCTCGTTGGGGTCCGTGCCGAGGCGCAGTTCGGCGCCGTCGTCAATGCCGTCGCCGTCGCTGTCG
The DNA here is from genome assembly GCA_041624075.1 of Thermoplasmatota archaeon. Classification (GTDB taxonomy): domain Archaea; phylum Thermoplasmatota; class E2; order JACPAO01; family JAHFTW01; genus JBFJVP01. The sequence goes on from JBFJVP010000001.1 coordinate 2,569, forward strand.
GTCGCACAGGGGTTGGTTCCATAGTGGGCCACCTCATTGGTGCTGGACAGGCCGTCGCCGTCGGGGTCTTCATGGGTGTCGTCGGCGTCGGGGTCCATGCACTCGTGGCGCGCCTCATCCTCGTTCAGGATGCCATCGCCGTCCCGGTCATCGTCGCACGCATCACCCAGTCCGTCACCATCCAGGTCGCCCTGGCCCGGATTGGCCACGAGGCGGCAATTGTCGCTGCCATCCACGTATCCATCGCCATCGGTGTCATCCACCAGCGGGTCGGTTCCCAGTTCCAGCTCTTCGCCGTCAAGCAAGCCGTCGCCATCCGTGTCGTCGCGGCGGGGGTTGGTGCCATGTACGTTCACTTCGTCGCCGTCCGGGATCCCATCGCCGTCGGTGTCGGCCAGGGCGGGGTCCGTGCGGTGGTGGAACACTTCTTGTCGGTCGCCCAGGCCGTCGCCGTCCGAGTCGGTGGAATGGGGGTTGGTTCCCAAGGACTGCACCTCGAACGAATCGGTGAAGCCGTCCCCGTCGGCGTCGGCGTTGCGACACGCATCGGTGGCGTGCACCAGGATCTCGTCGCCGTCGCTCAAACCGTCGCCGTCGGAGTCGTGGTTGGCCGGGTCGGGGCAGCCGGTGCCGCCGGCGCGATCCACCTCGTCACCATCGGTGAGGCCATCGCGGTCGGAGTCGGCGTCGGTGGGGCTAGTGCCCCATGCCGCTTCCTCGCCGTCCGGCAAGCCATCCTCATCGGTGTCGGCGGAGGTGGGATCGGTGCCCATGAGCGCCTCGCGCTCGTCGGTCAACCCATCATGGTCACTGTCCACGTCCTCGGGGTCGCAGGCATCGGTGCCGTCGGCGAGTTCCGTGCCGTCCAGCACGCCGTCACCATCCGAATCTGCGATCAGGGGGTCGGGGCACGCGCCGTCGCCTGCCATGACGATCTCCTCGCCATCCAGCAGCCCGTCATCGTCCGTGTCGTTGACCAACGGGTCGGTGCCCAGGCTACGTTCGCGGCCGTCATCCAGCCCGTCGTCGTCGGAGTCGGCCAGTCGCGGGTCGGTGCCGTCGAGCCATTCCTCGCCGTCATCAAGGCCATCGCCATCGGTGTCGGGGAGCGTGGGGTCGGTGCCGTCGTCGATCTCCTGGCCGTCGGTAATGCCATCGCCGTCTGTGTCGGCCATCTGCGGGTCAGTGGATGCAGCCACCTCTTGGCCGTCGAGCAAGCCATCGTCGTCGGTGTCGGCGTCGCACGGATCGCCGCCCACGGGAGATTCGTCGCCGTCCATGAGGCCGTCGTCGTCGGTGTCCGCCACCCAAGGGTCGGTGCAGCCGGTGTCGATCTCTTCGGGATCCGTCAAGCCGTCGGCATCGGGATCGGGCGACAGGGGGTCGGTGCCGTGGATGGACTCGGTGCCATCGTCGAGGCCGTCCGAATCGGTGTCAGGGTTGGTGGGATCGGTGCCTTGGTCGTCCTCTGTGCCGTCCGTCAATCCATCGGCATCGGTGTCCGCTTCGAAGGGATTGCTGCCCAGTTCAGCCTCGCGGCCGTCGGTGAGGCCGTCGCCGTCCGTGTCGGGGTTGAGCGGGTCGGTGCCACGGGCATGCTCGTCGCCGTCGTTGGCGCCGTCGGCGTCCGTGTCGACCAAGTCCGGGTCGGTGCCCAGCGCCTCCTCGTCGTTGTTGTCCAGTCCGTCGCCGTCGCGGTCCACGTCACACGTGTCGCCCAGGCCGTCCGCATCGCTGTCTGCCTGAGACGGGTTGGCGAGGTCGCAGTTGTCCGCGTTGTCTCCAACGCCGTCCCCGTCAGCATCCTCCCACTCAGCGGGGTCGTCGGGGAACGGGTCGCTGGCGTTGGCCACGCCGTCGCCGTCCCGGTCATCGTCGCAGGCGTCCCCGATACCGTCCGCATCCAAATCGGATTGGTCGTTTGCGGCCAGGATGCAATTGTCCACGTCGTCGCGGCTCCCGTCGTCGTCGGTGTCCGCCAGATCGGGGTTGCTGCCCAGGGTTTGCTCGTCCGCGTTGGACAGGGTGTCTCCGTCGCGGTCGTCGTCGCAGGCATCGCCCATGCCATCGCCATCCAAGTCATCCTGGCTCGGGTTTGCCGTTTCAAGACAGTTGTCGCCGTTGTCCCCCACGCCGTCGCCGTCTGCGTCCGCCCATTCCGCCGGGTCGGTTGCAAAGGCGTCCGAGGCATCCAAAACGCCATCGCCGTCCGTGTCCGCGAGGTTGGGGTCGGTGCCGCCATGCGTTTCGTCATCGTCGGTCAAGCCGTCGCCGTCAGTGTCAGTATCGCACGCGTCGCCGATGCCGTCACTGTCCAAGTCTGCCTGAGCAGGGTTGGCCGCGTCGGGGCAGTTGTCGCCGTTGTCGCCCACGCCATCGCCATCCGCGTCGTCCCACTCACTGCCATCCAGGGGGAACGCGTCGTCGCCGTCGTTGATGCCGTCACCGTCGGTGTCAGGCGAATCCGGGTCGGTTCCAGCGGCGGCCTCTTGGGAGTTGCTGCTCCCGTCACCGTCACGATCCGGATCGCAGGCGTCGCCTGCGCCATCCCCGTCAAGATCTGTTTGGTCGTTGTCCACCAAGGGGCAATTGTCCGCGCCGTCGGCCACGCCGTCCCCGTCGGTGTCAAACTGGTCTGGATCGGTGCCAAGGGCAAACTCGTCGCGATTGGGAAGTCCGTCCCCGTCGCGATCCAGGTCACAGATGTCGCCGACGCCGTCGCCATCCAAGTCGTCTTGGCCAGCGTTGGGGACATCGATGCAGTTGTCCACGTTGTTGCCAACACCATCGCGGTCCGAGTCTTGGGATTCGGCTGCATTGTCGGGGAAGGCATCCTCGATGTTGTCGACGCCGTCGCCGTCCCGGTCGTCGTCACAGTCGTCGCCCAGCCCATCGGCGTCGAGATCATGCTGGTCCGGGTTGCGTTGATCCGGACAGTTATCCGCGTCGTTTTCCACGTCGTCACCGTCTCGGTCGTCGTCGCACGCGTCGCCCAAACCGTCGCGGTCGCGGTCTTCCTGGCGCCCGTTGGCGACGGTTGCACAGTTGTCGTCGCTGTCGAACCAGCCATCGCCGTCTGTGTCCCGATCGCCGGGGTCGGTGCCGGCAGCCAGTTCCTCCTCGTTGGTCAGTCCATCCCCGTCCCGGTCGTCGTCGCACGCATCGCCCGTGCCATCAAAGTCGATGTCTGCCTGGTCGGCGTTGGCGGCCAGGGGGCAGTTGTCTGCGGGGTCTCGGTTGCCGTCGCCGTCGGTGTCAACCAGATCGGGGTCAGTGCCCAGTTCAAGCTCGCGGTCGTTGGACCAGCCGTCGCCATCGCGGTCCACATCGCACGGGTCGCCGGTTCCGTCCCCGTCCAGGTCTTCTTGGCCAGGGTTGGCAAGGCTGCAGTTGTCTGCGTTGTCGCCCACGCCGTCGGCGTCCCGATCTGCCCACTCGGAGGCGTCGTCGGGGAACAGGTCGGATTGGTTGGAAACATCGTCGCCGTCCCGATCATCATCGCACGCATCCCCGATTCCGTCTTCGTCCAAGTCCTGTTGACCGGGGTTGGCCAGGCCGAGGCAGTTGTCCACTTCGTCGTTGACTCCGTCACTGTCGGAGTCCTCGTCGCAGGCATCGCCGCTTCCGTCGCCGTCGCTGTCGCTTTGGCCCGCATTGGCCGCCGTCGGGCAGTTGTCGGCGGCGTCGCCAACCCCATCTGAATCGGAGTCAGGGTCATCGGGATCCGTTCCCAGGGCGTCCTCCTCCACGTTGGTCAGGCCGTCGCCGTCCCGGTCGTCGTCGCAAGCGTCACCGACGCCATCCCCATCGCCGTCCTCCTGGGTGTTGCCCGTGAGGGGGCAGTTGTCGTCGGCGTCGCCGTGACCATCGCCATCGGTGTCAAACAGCCCGGGGTCCGTGCCTAGGGCGACTTCCTCGTCGTCGCCCAGGCCGTCGCCGTCGCGGTCCGCGTCGCAGGCGTCGCCCCAGCCGTCCTCGTCCGTGTCCACTTGGTCAGCATTGGCTGTGAGACGGCAATTGTCAGCACCATCCAGGGCGCCGTCGGAGTCAGAGTCCGCGTTGTCAGGATCCGTGCCCAGTGGGCCCTCCTCGACGTTCAGCAGCCCGTCGCCGTCGCGATCGTCGTCGCATGCGTCGCCCAGTCCGTCCCCGTCCAGGTCCGCTTGGTCGCTGTTGGCTGCCTGGGGACAGTTGTCGTTGCGGTTGCGAACGCCGTCGGCATCCAGGTCCCGGGGCGTGGAGGCTCCGTCCAGGGGATCCGATCCGGCGTCGATCTCGGCCCCGTCACCGAACCGGTCACCGTCACTATCGGCAGCGCAGGCGTCCGTCAGGTACACGTTCACTTCGTCGCCGTCAGACAGGCCATCGCCGTCGGTGTCGGGGTTGTTCAGGTCTGTACAGCCCCAATACTCCTCCCGGTCGCGCAAGCCATCGCCGTCGGCATCGTTGGCGGCTTGCACGCCAGGAACGGTGGCAAGCGCGGCAAGCGTCAATGCCAGCACCATGGCTGTGGTTAGGCTCGTCCGGAAAGGCAGGAGCCGCTTCGGGTTGGAGGGTTGGATTTGCATGGGTTCACCGCACTTCCGATCCAACCAAGGCCAGACCGAAAACGATCGATCCACGCCGGGCGCGTATTTAACACGAGGGCTTGGCAGGAGGGCTTTGGAAACCGAACCGGACCAGATGCAGCCAAACGGTTGTACCACGGCGGAATGTCACCGTTGAAACCACAGCTACGGCGCTGGACGATCGCGCCGGCACTCGTAATGCGGGAGGCGCTAGACGAGCCACAAGTGTCCAGCCAGGCCCAACAAGAAGCCAGCCAACGCGCCCAGGGTGGGAACCATGTGGCCGCGCCGCCAGTCAGCTGCTGCGATCCAACCGCCCGCCCGAAAGGCGCGGGACGCCGCTCACCGTCTGTTCTCTACCCAGCCGCGTGCCCGCCCAACTAATGGGTCGGCAAGCCAATCTGCCGAGCGATGACCATGCGCTGCACCTCACTGGAGCCTTCGCCGATCTCGCACAGCTTGTTGTCGCGCAGGTACCGCTCCACTTGGTAGTCCTGGATGTACCCGTTGCCGCCGTGGATCTGGATCGCGTCCAGGCAGACGCGTGTGGCCATTTCGCTGGCGTACAGCTTGGCCATCGAAGCCTCCGTCTTGAACGGCTGACCTGCATCCTTCAAAGTGGCGGCGCGGGCGAGCAACAGGCGGGCGGCGTCGATCTCGGTGGCCATGTCGGCCAGTTTCCATTGGATGGCCTGGAAGCTGCCGATGGTCTTGCCAAACTGCTCCCGTTCCTTCGCGTACGCCACGGCACGGTCATAGCCGCCCTGGGCCAAGCCCAGACTTAGGCTGCCAATGGCAATGCGACCGGCATCGAGCGTGTGCAGGGCGCCGGTGAAGCCCTTGCCCTCTTCGCCCACCATGCGGTCGTCGGGGAGCCACATGTCCTCAAAGTAGAGCTGGCTCGTGATGGAGCCCCGCATGCCCAGCTTGTCCTCCTTGTTGCCCAGTTGCAAGCCCTTCTCGCCCTTCTCGGCCACGAAGGCACTGATGCCCTTGGCGCCCGCCGATGGGTCGGTCTTGGCCATGATCGTGATGACATCCGCGATGTGGCCGTTGGTGATGAACTGCTTCTGGCCATTGAGTACCCAGCCATCGCCGTCGCGCACCGCCTTGGTCTCCAGGGCGGCTGCGTCACTGCCACTGGTGGGCTCGGTCAGCGCCCAGGCACCGATCTTCTTGCCCTGCGCCAGATCCGGAATCCAGCGCTGGATCTGCTCTGGGCTGCCCTGGGAGTAGATCTGGCTGATGCCCAGTCCGTTGTGGGCCGCCAGGCTCAACGACAGGCTGCCCGAAACGCGGGCGATCTCCTCGATCGCGATGTTGTAACTGACTGTGTCGAGGCCTGTTCCGCCGTCCTCGGCGCGCACCGTCATGCCCATGAGGCCCATCTCGGCGAGCCGGGGCACCAACTCTTCCGGCCACCAGTCCTCAACATCCATCTTGTCGGCGATCGCGGCAACCTCGGTCTCGGCGAATTCGCGCATGGTCTTGCGCACGAGTTGCTGCTCCTCGGTGAACTGGAAATCCATGGTGAACGGGCCGGCCAAGCGGGGCCCCGGCTTAAGGGGCGCGCTGGGACCCATGCCGGGCAAGAACAGGCCCGCCACGAAAATCTTTGACAAAAAAAGGATAGAGGAGGGAGTCAGAATGGACCTAGATGCAGATGCCGTACCAACCGTAGTTGAGGTATTTGCCGTCGCAGGATCCGCCGTGCCAGCCTTCGCAGACGTACACGATGGTGCCAAGGATCTCGTCACCGGGATCGCCACAGGTGTGGGCTGCCGTGGCAGTGGGGGCAACGGCGACCGCGCCGATGGCGAGGCTAAGTGCAACGAGCAAGACGAGTTTGGTGCTCATGGAATGCCCCACACACGGCGCCCGATTGACCCATTCGGATATGCAACCGTTGCATTGCAGATTTCAATGGGATAGCGAAGCATGTCAGGGATGAGGGCGCAGCCGCACCCCCCATTGCCGGCCGGAAGCTCCAACTTGCCTGCATCCGTCAAATGCAGCGGCCATACCAGCCATAGTTCAGGTACTTGCCTTCGCAGTACCCGCCGTGCCACCCTTCACACACATAGACAACGGTCCGCGTCAATTCATCGTCGCCCCCACCACACGTGTGGTCTGCGGCGGCCTCCGGCGTCAGCGCAACGGCAACGGCAACCAGCGTCAAGGCAACGAGCAGGGCCCTCTTCCTAGCCATAGGGCACCCACGCATGTGCGACTCATGACCACTACCCTCGCGCACCCGCCGCGTTGCACGCGACATCAAAGGCACCACCCATACCAGCCGTAATGGAGCCGTTCGCCATGGCACGGATGGCCGTGGTATCCATCGCACACCCGGTCAGCCAGGCCGATGGCCGGGTTGATTACGCCTTGGCCCGGGCCCTGCCAATTGGTGTCTTCCAGGTAGCAGTTGTGACGCGCGGCGGCATCCGGCAAGAGGGCGACCGTGGCGCTCAGCAAGGCAATCGCTGCGAGGACTTGCAACAGGGCTCGGACCATGCCGCCGACATGGCGGGCAACTATTAGGGGTCAATCGGGGCGCACTTAGCTAACCCCGATTGAACGAAAAACAACTCTAGATGCAGATCAGGCCGTACCAGCCGTAGTCCAGGTACTTGCCATCGCAGTAGCCGCCGTGGTAGCCGTCGCACACCGCGTCGGCCGTCCGAAGGGCGTGGTTCATGGGCCGCTCGCCCACGCCCGTCCAGGAGAGATCCTCGATGGGACAGTTGTGGGCTGCCGATGCCGTGGGCACCAAGGAGAATGCAAGTGCAACAAGGGCAAGCGTAGTGACGGCGGCAACGAGTTTCCGAGTCATCTAATTGGCGACTGGTACCCCAAGTATAGCTGTGACGAAGACGTAACGGATTGGTTGCACACCCACTACGACGCCCTCAACATGGTGGCCAGGTTCATCTTGGCGTGGCTGCGCAGCACGACGCCCAAGGCGAGGCTGCTGGACACGATCAGGACGGCTGCCGCAAGGCCGGCGGCTTGGCTGCTGGCGGTGAAGCCGAGGGGCACGGGCGCATCACTGGCTCGCAACGCGGCATCCAGCACCGGCCCGAGCACCAGTGCGAGGAGGGCCGTGACGGCTGCGGCGACCAGTGTGATCTGGAACACCAGCCAACTCAGGGCACGCCGCACCACGGTATGGCCGACGCCGATGGCATAGCAGACGGCGATGGCGCCCTTCTGGTTTTCCAGTTGGCGCGCCAGGCCGTGGATGATCAGGAATGTGGGGATGAGAAAGAGCACGATGCTGGTAGCCGTGGCAAGCACCTGGACCGCGTCGAGCATTTGGCCCAGGTAGCGGTGGGTGAACTCGGCGGGCCCTTCAGCTGCCCAGCCGTGGCGTTGGGCGGTGCTTCGGGTGCTGTCCAGGTTGCCGCCTTCCACGAGCAACACGTTGGCCACGGGCGCATCGGGCTCGTAGCCGAGCAGCGTTCGGACATCCTCGATGGGCGCCAGGAGCGTCACGGAATCGAGGGCATCAATGCCGGTTTGCCACGTCCCCACGACGTGCGCGGGGCGACGGATGACGTCCACGATGGCTGCCCCTTCGCGCACCCGACCAGCGGTGATCTCGAAGCGAATGGGGTTCAGGTCCTGGGGGCTGGGGGGCCAACTGGTCATGGAGGAGCGCTCGGCGGGCGACAGGAACCGTTCCAGCCGGTCGGCGGGCATGAGCAGGGGCATGGAGCTGCGCGCCGCACCCCGGTTGAACCCGCCGCTCAGGATGTACTGCTCCAGGGGCCCCGTGTCCCGGGGATCGTCGAAGTCGATTCCGACGATGGCACCGATGCCGAACACCTCGTCGCCCTCGCCGCTGAAGTTGAACTGGTCGTCCTCTCCCAGGGCAGCCTCAAGGAAACTGCGCCGGCTGATGACGTACTGGCTTTCCATGTGAACGCGCACGTTGCCACCGTCGGCCTCCAGTAGGCTGACCGCCTGATCGAGGGTGGTAGAGGAGTTGGGCCCAAAGATGCCGGGCGGAATGGCGGCGGCGCTTCCCTTGGCCACGCGCAGGTCGCCCGTGAAGACATCGCCCACTCGCTCCTGGGTCGCCTGTTGGAGTCCGGCGAAGATTCCGGCAGAGACCAGCATCAACAGAAGCGCTGTCGCCAAGGCACCGGATGTGCCCAAGAACCAGCCGCGCGCGTCGCGCCGCCAGCCACGGGCCAACAGCCGCGTGGCAGCCAAACCACTGCGACCCCGGCGATTGTCTGCTCCACCCCCAGCCACGGCCCCGCAGACCCGGGGTCGGTTGAAAAGGCCCCGAGTCGTTGCGGTGCCGTGAAGGTCCCCCGCATCGTCGAGCAAGAGATGGCGTATCCGCGTCGCGACGTCAACGTGGGCGTACGCATGAGCGTCGTGGATGTACCAGGCACCAGCGGCCAGACAGTCCTGCTGCTGCACGGAAACCCCACCTGGAGTTTCCTGTACCGCCACCTGATCGGGCCGCTGGCCGCCGACGGCCACCGCGTGGTGGTACCGGATCTGGCGGGCCATGGCCTGAGCGAGAAGCCCACGGACCCGGATTACTACTCGCTTCAGAGGCACATCGACAATCTGGTGCGCATGGTCGAAGAGATGGACTTGCACAACGTGAGCCTGGTCTTGCACGACTGGGGCGGCCCCATTGGAATGGGTATGGCGGTCCGCCTGCCGGAGCGTATCCGGCAAATCATCGTTGCCAACAGCATCGCCTTTGCACCCCACAAGCAGCGGCCACTGAGCACGTTCCACCGCGTCATGGGCTCGCCAGCGATTGTCAACCTGGGTAGCCGCGTGAACCTGGTCGGACGAGTGGCAATGAACTTCGGAGTCCGAAAGCGCCTGGCAGCCGACGTGCGCCAGGCCTACGCGTGGCCCCTGCAAGAACGGGGCGGCAGGGTCGCGGTTGCCCAGATGGTGGAACGCGTGCCCAACGGACCCGACCACCCCACCGCCCAGGCGCTCCGGGAAATCGAGGCAGCCTTTGGGCGCCTCGCAGACAAGCCCATGCACATCCTCTGGGCCGACGGCGACCCCGTTTTCCCTCCAAAGCTGGCCGAGCGGTGGCAAAAGCCGTTTCCCCACGCCACCGTCGAACACATCTCGAAGGCGGGGCACTTCTGGCAGGAGGACGACCCGGAGCCGTTTCTCAACCGGGTGCGGGACCGCCTGGCGCCTTGACCGGACCCCGTTTGCGCGTCGTGCCCGGAGCAGCGGCGCGGCGGCCCGTTTTCCAGTTCACATGGCCCAAATCGCCACCCTCCTTGACGTAGGCGCGTGCCTTCTTCAAGCTCTTGTGCAGGTGGCCAATGTGGACGACGGCGTTGCCGGGATTGGTCAGGGGCACCGTCGTCGTTGACAGGATGACACCGGATTTGGTTGCCTTCAATTCGTCCACGTGGCGACCAAACGGGTCATGGATGATGCCGATGCGTTGTTTCGCCCGAACCAAATCGCCGGGCTCAACTTCGAGGTACAACAGTCCGCCATGGTCAGCGCGCACCCATTCGCTCTTGCGCACCAACACCTGGAAACCGGGTCGGACGGCCTTGGCCTTCACCATACCAAACGACCGCATGACGCCCATCACGCCGTTGAATCCAATCTGGACCACATGCTGCTGGAACCGACTGGGCTCTCCCGCTTCAAAGATGATAGTGGGAATGCCGGCATTGGTGGCCGCCCGGCGCAGACTCCCGTCGGGCCCGGCCCCATGCATCATCACCGGCGTCCCAAACGCCCGCATCATGTCCCGCAGCGCCGGATCGTCGGCATCTCCCCGCACATGGCAGAGGTTTGCGCGGCCCGTGGCGGCGGTGTGGAGGTCGATGCCCGCGTCCGCGTGGCGCAGCACCTTGGTGAACAACTGATGCGCGATGCGGCTCGCCATCGAACCAGTGGCGTCGCCCGGGAAGAACCGGTTCAGGTCCCGCCGGTCCGGCAGGTACCGATCACCCGTCGGGAAGCCAAAACGGTTGACCACAGGCACTCCAATGAACGTGCCTGCCAGTTGGTCTGGCTCCAATCGATCAAGCACTGCCCTGACGACGGCCGTGCCGTTGATCTCGTCACCGTGGACGGCAGCCGTGGCAAACAGCGTCGGCCCCGGCTTGGTGCCCCGCACGACCGTGACGGGGATTCGTGCCGGCACATGGGTCACTGCTTCGCTCACCTTGAGGTTGATTTCGGCAACATCGCCGGCCTTGACGGACCGGCCCGCGATGCGATGCACCTCCGACCAGTCGCGCGGCTTGGCCCACGCAGGCGGGCCGGCCCGGCTCTTGCCAGGCACCTCCTCGCCATTGGTGCGAACATCGGAAGGGCCATTGGATGCCGTTGCAGCCTGATCCTCCTCGGAGGCTTCGGTCGGCTGACGGGACAATTCTTCCGACAGGTCCGGGGTGCCAGATTCGACGGAGGCCTTGCGCGGCTTGCGAGCGGATGCTTTGGCCTTTGCAGCCGCACGACGCTTGGGCTTCGCCTTGGCCGCAACCGGGGCAACGGCCTCGGCATCATCAGGATCGGGAGAATCTGGCGCGTCGGCTGGCCGACCAGGCGGATCGGACGAGCTGGCCCCACCCACCGAATCACCAGGAGGCGACATCAGCGAGCCACCCTCCGATGGTACTCCGCACAGAACCGAATCACTTCTCGCGCCACGTTCACGCCCGTGGCACGCTCCAGGCCTTGAAAGCCTGGACTCGCATTAACCTCGAGAATCTTCGGCCCATCACGGCTCTCCAAGAAGTCCACGCCGGCCACCTGCAAACCCATCGCGTGGGCCGCCTCGATCACAACCAAGCGATCCGACGCCGACAATTCCAAGGGACGCCCTTGTCCGCCGCGGTGAATGTTGCTGCGAAACTCCCCCAACTTGGCCTCGCGCCGCATCGCACCAACGACGTGGTCACCCACGACGAAAGCCCGAACGTCGCGGCCCTTGGCTTCCTTGATAAACTCCTGCAGCAAGATCACGTGGCCCAAGCTCCAAAGCGTTTGCAGAATCGACTCGATGGCATCCCGGCTTTCCGCCAGCATCACTCCCACGCCATGGGTGCCCTTGATAAGCTTCAAGATGCACGGCATCCCACCAACCAGCTCGATCGCCTGATCAATGTCCTCGGCGCTTCGAATCACCACCGTACGCGGAATGTCAACATTGCACCGAGACAACACCTGAAACGACCTCAGCTTGTCCCGTGCCCGGAGAATCGACTGGCTTCCGTTGACCACGGTCACCCCCATCATCTCCATTTGGTTGACGACCGCGCAACCAGCCTCCGTCACGCTGGCACCAATGCGAGGCACCACCACGTCCACATCGCGGCGCCGCAACGGCTCGCCCCTGACATACAGCTTCGGCGCACGCGCATGCAGCACCAGTTGCGTCTTGAGCACATCAAGCGTCCGCGCCGAGTGCCCCTGCCTCCGGCACTCCTCCATAAAACGGCGAATCGAGTGAAGCCGGGGTTCCCGCGTCAGGAACAGGAAGCGCACGAGGGTCGATCACGCCCCCTGATTTAAGACACCAAGTGGCGGCCGCGCACGGGCAGGCGCCACGGTGTGGCGCCGATGCACAGCGGGAAGGCACCGGTGAGCACCCCGCGAACCCGACAGATTGCTACCCGGACACACCACCCTCAGGTGACGCCGATGCGCAGCAGGATGCGACCGTCACGGAAGATCCGCACCACGCCACTCTCGGACACCGTAATGGCGATCGCCTTGGTTTCCGTAGTAACGGCAGCCGCCGCCAAGTGCCTGCCTCCAAGCCCCGAAGGCAGGTCCGTAGGATCACGCACCTCAATGTAGCGGCCCGCCGCCTCGACGATGCCATCCTCACGAACCACGATAGCGCCGTCAATCTGCGCGAACTCCTTGATCGTCTCCCAGGAACGCGCATCGAGCACGCTGCGCTCCTGGGGCGGGTGCCCAGCAAACGGATTGAGAACGACCTGGCGGCTGTGGCGCAGTACCCGATCCGTGTCGCCAACAACAAACAGGGTCCCAACCGGGTTCTTCTCGCGGCCTTCACGGGCCAAGTCACGGGCCAGTTGCAGCACAGCCTCAACCACCCGGACGTCGGCGCGGTACTCCAAGTCCTTCTTCAGCTTCGCCACAGACTCGTCGTGGGCCATGTCGAAAGCCAGCAATCCGAAGCCAGCCTCATCGCCCAACTCCACGACGACCAACCGCTCATCGGGCTCCAGTCGGCCCTCGACGTACGCCGTCAGCAGGATCTCACGTAACGCCTTGAGCGCGTTGATGCCACCACCCACGCGGTAGCCCAACTCCATCACGTCAACGTCCTCCCGGCCGGCAAAGCGGTCACCCGCACCCGGATGTGAACTAGCAATCAGCAGCGGAGGCCCCAAAGCCTCAATCCAGGTCTCCAATTGATCCAGATCCGTTCCAGTCAGAAGAACCCGTGAAGCCTGAAACCCATCCCGTAGGGTTCGCGCCTGCCCCAGAAGGTCCTCCATTGGCTCGGTGATTGCCTCCGCGCTCATGAAGGATTCGAGTGCTCCGGGCAATTCACGCCTACGGCAAGCGGCCCTCAGTTCCGCAGCTCGGGCAGGTGACAATCAAGGGGCGCTGCCCAGTGACCTGGAAATGCTGTTGGCAATTGGGGCACTGAGCCGGGTGGGGTCCGGCCGGCGGACCCGTCGAGGTCCCCGACGCAGCGGACGGCTCGGTTCGGCCCGCATCGGATCCGGGCTCCCAGGAGCCTTCATCGACCTCGGCCGTCGTCAGATCCTCCTCTGCGCCCGGCCACGCCGGCGGCTCATCCTCCAGCCACGTCGTTTCCTCGGGCTGGTCGGCCCACTCCTCGGCAAATTGGTCATCGTCCACGCCAAACTCGTCTTCCGGCCGCTTGCTCAAACGGATGATCAGCCAGGCAATCAGGGCCACCACCACGAGCAGGATCAGCACCAAGGCGACCCAAACCCAGGAGGCAACACCACCGTCCACAGGGTCATCTTGCTGCTGGTCGGGCGTCACCGCCACGCCATCGCCCAAGAGGTCAAACCCAGGGATATCCCCGGGAGCATCAGTGCTGGAATAGCCGCCCGCCGCTTGCGTGGAGAAATAAGCAGTCAACAGATACGTAGCATTCTCAGCAGCGCCCGAATCAGTATATTTCTCGGCCACGAAAGCAGCCGAGCCAGCAACGATATTGCGGACCCGCTCAAAGGGACTCGTGCTGCGCCACAACTGCAAGCCCAGCACATCGGCGGGCAAATCACTGGGCAAGTCCCAAGTGATGACGTTGGAGAGGCCCTCCCGCTTCACCACGATGGAATCCCGCAGCTTGCGGTTCGTGTCCTTGATGTCCTGCTCGGTAAAGGAGGGCGTCGGGTCGTCCACGACCTTGCCGGGATCAAATTCGATGCCCGGACTGCGAACCGAAAAGAGCCCAATGTTGCCCGCGTGGTCAATGGCAGCAACCTGATAGTCGTACGTTCCAAACTCGGGAGGTGTATCCAGCAAGGTGGTCGTTCCGGCCGCCACGCGGTTTGGCAGAAGCTGGTTGTTGCGCTTGATCAGGTATTCCTTCACCCCGCTGGTGGCGTCCTCCACCTGACTCCACGCCAGCAAGACTCGGCCAGACTGCAACGTTGCATTCGGCTGTGACGGCGTTGGCGGCTTCACAGAATCAATCTTCAACGTCGGCGAAACCCGATCCGGCTCCTTGTTGCCCGCCAAATCCGTCGACGAGTATGTGATCTTCAGCTCGTCATCATTGGCCGGCAAGACAAAAGGCGCGCCGTAGGCCTTGTCTGACCCACTATCCAGCTTATATGTGGTCGTACCGGCCTCGTTGCGCGCCAACGTAACCGTCGGAGCGCTCGTGTACCAACCGTCTAGGCCCTGGGGCGTGGCCGGCGACAACGTCAACGTGGTAACGGGCGCAACCTTGTCCTGAGCCGCAATCTGGCTGGCGGCTGCCAATGAATTGGGCGGCGTGGCCAGATCCTTGAGCGTTCCTGGAACGTAGCTGACCTTCGGCGTCCGGCTTCCATCAAGAATCTCGTCGAAGACCAAGAAAATGATGTTGTCGTTGGCGACGTTCGGCGTCAACGCCGTGCTCCCAGTCACCACCGACTTGGGCTTGCCAATGGTGCTGTCAATCACCCAGTGATCCTTGTTGAGATCGCTCGTCGTACCGGTGGAGTCGGCCACCGGTTCACTGAATGTGACCTTGAGCGCGTCCAGGCGACCATCGGTGTTGGAATCAACCGTCTCGACGAACTTGATCGTCGGCGGCGTCACATCCACGACACCCTTCTTCTGGGTGCTCGCGGCGACATCGCTGCCCTTGCGGAAAATGCTGTTGGCGGCAGCACCAATACTGGTTGGCGTGCCATCAACGTCGGTTGCCGCCAAGGGCTGGTTGAGCGTCAACTCCACCTTTTCAGGTTCGGATGTCAGTGAGTGCTTGACTGCGGCAATGGAAGCCACCGCACTGCCGGAAGCAGCAGTGATCGCGAAATCACTGACTGCCAACGCGCCTCCAGCGCCGTCATCCACTTCTTCGCTGAAGGTAAGGACGACCGTCTTGTTGCCAATGTTCCCGTGCGCAGACTTCAAGAACGGCTTGTCCGGAAGCAGCAGGACCGGACTGCCCAGGGCACTGTTGCCTGCAGCGTCTTTCACCTTGGCCGGCGTTGCTGCAATGCTGTCCGCGTTGAAGTCCGATTCAGCCAACGCTGCGTTCAGCGTGAACACGATGCCGGCCTGGCCAGCCGTATGCGTTACGCTTCCAATCGCGCTGGCACCGCCAGTTGCCGCGTTGTCGTACGTGAAGTCCTCCTTCACGAGAGCAGCACCCGTCTCATCGCGCACCGGCTCGCTGAAGGCGCCACTTACCGTGGTGTCACCGGCGGCGACCGTGCTCAGCCCAAGCACCGGCTTGGCGCCATCGGTTTCAATCAGGCCGCCGGCACCAATGGCAGCCAAGACGTTGTCCGCCAAATCGCGCAGGCCCGTGCCAGGCGTGTACGTGAGTTCGGGCTTGTCGCCGGAATCGCCCGAGGAGCCCTCGCTGAAGAGCACCGTAAAGATCGGGTCGCTGGCCGTGCCGGTGGACATTCCGGACACAGCGCGGCCGGCAACGGCCCACTCGGATGCATGGAGCGTGTTGTCATTGACCGGCTCGCTCATGGTGACCAAGTAGCCATCGATCTTACCGTCGCTGTCAGCGTCCTGGGTCACGGCCGACAGGGCAATCGGGGGCGCCCGATCCAGCGCCACGCGCAAATCAGCCCGATCGGCCAGAACCTTTCCCGCCGGATCGACGATTCTGGTGCCTTGATCCACGGCGTAGCGGTACGACGGAGTCGAACCACTGGTGCCCTCTGCCGTGAACGTAATGCGAAGAGTGCTAACCGAGGCACCAACGCCTTCCAAGGCCTTGTTGCCGCAGGTGCACTCGGTGACAGTGAAGTCGCTGACGTGGGCTGCCGATGCGTCGACCAGTTCGCTCAAAACTAGATCGAGGCCGGAAATCTTGCCGGCGCCGTCGCCACGGGTAGCTGCCGAGACCACGAAAGGAGCCACATCGTCCCGCTCGGTAACGTCGTTGGTGGCAACAACCAAGGCGCCACCACGAGCCGATCGCGCTGCGCCGCCAGCAGGGTAGGTGAGATCCGGCTTCAGGCCAGTGTTGACGGCGCTGCCCTCGGCGAATCGGATCGTAGCCGTGCGGGCCGTGCCATTGGCATTGGCGGTCGCATCCAAGCCGGTGGCAGGAACACCACCCACCAGGAATTCTGCGGCATTGAGCGTGTTGACCACCATGTCGGTGTCAAATGTCACGGCCAACGCATCGATCTTGCCGTTGCCATTGGCATCACGGGTCAAGGCCGATGTGATCTTGGGCGGAGGGGGCGCCTGCACAGTGATCGCAAACGTTGACGTCTGCGTGGGCTCATTCTGAACAGGCGGAACCACGCCATGGGTGCCCTTCACATCGATGCTGAATGTGCCCGTCGAAGCGCTCGGTCGCACGTTGACATCAAGAGTGAACTCATGGGTCTGCCCGCCTTGGAAGGGACCGCCAGCGCCCCCTGCGGATGGTCCGCCAGCGCTGAAGGTGACCGTCAGGTTGTCGGCGCCGACGGCTGCCGATGAACCTTGCCACGTGGACGTGGCCTCGCCGGTCCGGAACCGCAACGGGCTGGTTGCGCCCTCCTTGAGCGTAAAGGTCAGCGACGCCAACGACGCCTCCGGACCTCCCGGATTCGTCACGGAGACCTTGATCGAGTGGTCAACGGCCCCCAACTGCACTGTCGTGGTCGCTGCATTGGGCGCAAGCTGAAGCGCGTGGCCAGCCTGCACACTCGGAACCAGTACGAACAGGAGGAGCAGCGCCACCGCCACGGCACGCAGGTCACCGACCTTTCCTCGTGAAATAGACGCGATGCGGAATGTCAATCGAGCACCTTCTCGGATTGCCGTGGCCCGCTGCGAGGCAGAATGGCCAAAGCTATGCATCGTTCCAGGGGCCTTGGCAAAATAAAAACGCACCGCTTTCCGCGAGGCGGTGGGGGAAGGATAGAAGGAAGAAGATCAAAGCGGTTCGGCGCGCCTAACTCAGCACGCCGCGCACGCCGCAGGACGGGCAGGTGGTCGTCAGCGGGCGCTCGCCCTCAACCGCGAAGTCGGCCGCACAGGACGGACACTCAACGTCATGCACCGGAAGCATCGCCATGGCCATGCCATTGCCAGAAGCCGTGACGTACGGCTCATGCGTCGGGGGAACATTCTCCACCTCAGCCTCGACATCGTCCGCGGCGCCCTCGTCCGACCACTCCGACTGATCCCACTCGTCGGCGCCCCACCGGTAGGCGACAGGATCGTCCTCCTCCATGGCATCCTGATCGCGGCGGCGAGCCACGACGATCAAGGCCACCAGGAGCGCCACGACCGCCAAGGCGCCCAGACCAATAAGGATCCAACCCCACGTCGGGAAGCCAGACTCGTCAACGACCACCGTGTCACCCTTCAAGCCGGACGGGAACACCACGGTGTTGTTGGCGTCCGAGAACTTTCCGAGTTCTTCGCTGTCACCGAAGAACAACGTGACGATGTATTGGGTGGAGACCTTGGCCTGCTCGCCCGTGTGCAACAAGGCAGCACTCGTGAACTCAGGGTCCGTGTCCTGTAGCGTCTTGAGAAGCTGGTAGGGACTGTTGCTGTACCAAACCTGCAAGCCCTTCACGGCAGCAGGCAGGTCGTCCGGCAGCACCCACTTGATTCGGTTGCCACCCTCGACGCGCTCAACAGTCAACTGGACCTCTTCACGAAGCTTGGCCAGATCTTGGCTGGTCAGAGCCAACACCGAGAAAGCATACGTGTCCTGGGGGCCCAGGCCGCCATCACTGGCAGCGCGCACGTGCAGGTAGCGGCGACCGTTGGCCAAACTATCGAGCGTAACCTCCGTCGCCGTGGTCTGTTCATCCGTCGCCACCACGGTGTAGTCCTCCTGAGTGTTCACTGCGTAATGGAAACGCAAGGATGTTTCCGGATCGGAAACACCACTCCACTTGAAGGTCCCCGAACGCAGCGTCGAGATGAAGCCGGCGCCATGCGTCTCGGACGTAATGGTTAGCGTGCCCGTGGGGGGCGTCGTGTCCTCCTTGGTCACGGCGGACACGGACGAACTGACGGGACCCGCATTGCCGGCGCCATCCAGCACCCTGAGCGCGAAGTGGTACGTGGTCTTGGGCGCCAAACCGGTCACCGTGAAGGCCTCGGCCTGACCCGACGCCTTGGGCGCCGGCAAACCGTTGACCGCCGTCGCGCTTGCGAAGTTGGAGGCCGTGATGGCCGCCGAACTGTAGCGCAATTCGTACGCCGTTGCGGTGCCCGTATTGCCGTTGTTGCCCGTTGCACCCCAGCGCAACGTAACGGTGGTAGCCGTGATGTCGTCTGCGGCCGGGCTTTGCACCGTCACCGCGCCAGGAGCCACCGTGTCAATGATGATCTGGAACGGTGCAGCCTGGCTGGCCCCACCGTCACTCATGGCAGCCACATGGAAGTAGTAGGTACCATCCTCCTGGGAAGGCAGAGTCACCGTTGTCTGCGTGGTCTCCGTATCTGTTGCGGTCACCGTGTAGGTTGCCTGGGTCGACAGCTTGTAACGGTAGACAACCGCACTGTCCGGGTCGCTGACTGCGGTCCATGAAACCACCGGCACCTTGGTCGTGCTCGGCACACCGCTGGTGTGTGTGGACGAACTGACAACCGGTTGCCCGGCGGGAGGCGTGGAGTCCTTGGTGGTCGTGAACGAGATCACGTTGGACACTTCACCCGTGTTTTCCACCTGGTCAATGGCGCGCAAGGCAACCCAGTACTTCGTCTCGGTCGTCAAGCCGGTGAGTGAGAACTCTTGCGAGGTACCGCCGGTTTGCGGAGCGGGCGGCGGCGTAACCGCCGTGGCCTGAGCGAAGTTTGCGGCCGTAATCTCGGTTTGGCTGATGCGGATGTCATAGCGGTCTGCCGGGTCGGACTCAAAGGCGTCGTCGCCCGGCGCCGTCCAAGTCAAAACCGCGCCGTTTCCGACAACGGAGCCAGTCTTGACCCCCAAGTCGGTGATCTTGCCGGGGGCCACTGTATCGGCCACGGTTGTAACAGCCAGCACGTTGGACATCTGGGCCACGTTGCCCACACGATCCGTCGTCTTCATCGCAAAGTGGTACTTCGTGTTCGGCGTCAAGCCGGTGAGCTGCAGCTCCTGCATCGCGCCTGGCGTCGGGGCAGGAAGCCCAGCCACCACCGTAGCGGACCCGAACGTCGTCGACGTGATTTCACTGGTCGACTGACGCAGTTCAAAGCTCGCAACATCCGGCGCAGACGGCGTCGTCCACTGCAGGGTGAGAGCCCGGCGAGCCAACGTATCTGCCTTCACAGCCAAGTCCGTAATCTGGCTCGGCGGCGTCAGATCCGCCTTCACGGGATGCGTTGTCGCCGCCACGCGGTTGTCGGCTGCATCCTTGATCTTGTCAGCCAACACACCGATGGTATCCTTCTCGTTGTCCGATTCCGCAAACGGCCCATTGAGCGACACGGAGAGCTTCCGTCCACTAGTGTGCGGCGTAATCGAGGTCAAGCCGCTGGCGCCATCGCCACTGACATCCGTGTACACGAAGTCCGTCAAGGCAAACGAAGCGCCCACCGGCTGGATAGGTTCACTGAACTCCAAGTCAACGTGTTGGCTCTGCAAGCCACTGCTGACCGCGCGCAGGAACTGGGGCGCCACGCCATCGATCTCAGTGATGGCAGCCGTCCCAATGGCCCGCAATCCGTTGCCCGCCAAATCCGTCAACGTCGCAGTGGGGGTGTACGTCAGCTGCGGCTTGGCACCGGTGTCCAGTACACTGGATTCCACGAAGGTTACCGTAATCTGGGCATCATCAACCGACGCACCCGTCAGGAAATCATCAACGGACGTACCCTCGACAGCCCACTCGCCTGGCTTGAACGTGCTGTCGTCAATGGCTTCCGAGAACTCCAACTCGTAGCCATCGATCAAACCATTGCCATTCAGGTCAGCGGTAGTGGCGGTCAGCAAGCGGGGAGCCACCTGATCCTTGGGCGTATGGGTCAAAGCACCACCAACACCGTTTCCACTCAGGTCCTTAAGAGTCGTGGCCGCCGACAAGCTCACCGCAGGTGTAGCGGCCGTGTCGAAGTTCGTCCCGGCCGTGCCAACCTCATCGAATAGCAGGTAAACCAGGGCGTCGTCAACGCTGCCCGTCGTAAGCGTCGTCTGAACGCCCGTCGGCTGATTGTTGGCATCCCCGTAGGGCGCCGCCAAAGTCCATTGAGACGGCACCAAGTGGGGAATCCCTTCGGTCCGGTCGTCAATGTCTTCACTGAAGGTAACCTGGATTCCGTCGATCAGTCCGTCGTCGTCGCGGTCCAAGGTCGCCATCTTGCTGATGATCGGCTTGGCGCCATCGATTGCCTGGTGGGAAGCGGCCAGCATCTTGTTACCGGCTGCATCCGCGATCGTGGCCGTTGGCGTGTACGTGATGGTTGGCAGGAAGCCTGTGTTGTGAGCCGCGTCGGCCACCGGATCCACGAAGTCCAACTGAATCTTGTCGTCGCCCGCAGCCGACCCTGTTCCAATGGCCAGGGGTCGCCCGCGAGCATCCGCCAACGATGCCGGCAGGCCCCACTCGCTCTTGTCGAGCGTCGCAGCCCCACCATCGTCGATGGCCTCACTGAAGGTTACGATCACATGATCCAGGTAACCATCCTCATCGACGTCTTGCGTCACCGCCTTCACAATGACCGGGGCCGCCCCATCAGCCTCATCGAGGCCCCCGGCAGCGGCGGCACCGGCGCTGACGGCATGCAAGTTGTTTCCAACCAAGTCCGTCACGCCGTCGCCACCCAGGTAGCTCAGGTCGGGCAGGGAGCCCGTGTGTAGAGCGCTAAGCTCGTCGAAGAGGACACGAACCACATCGTCGTCAGCGGTGGCACCCGTATCGACGTTGGTCACGGTCGCCCCGGCCACGCTCCACAGTACATCGTCCAATGAACCGTCTTCAAGCGCCTCAGAGGCAGTCACAGCGTAGCCGTCGATGAGCCCATCTCCGTCCACATCGAGCGTCTTGGCACCGACGACGATCGGCATGGCTCCATCCGTGGTCGCAAATGTCCGACCGCCGAAGATGTGCCCGTCGTGGTCAATGACGCGACCAGCCGAACCCGGCGTGTAACGCACACTGGGCGTACTAGCCGTATCATAGCCACTGGCAGCCTCGGCGAACGTGATGAAGATCGTGTCGTCGTCAACGTCGTCTGCGCCCGCCAGGAAATTGGGGTGCTGAGTCAGGACACTGATGGCCGCCACGTCGCCGCCCGCACGCACGATCTTCCAATCGGCCGCGACCAGGTTGGCATTACCCACTCCGTCCTGAATCGCCTCGTCGAAGGTCACACGAATCGCGTCGATCCGGCCATTGGCATCCACATCCAGCGTAATGGCCTCGACGACAACCGGCCCGTTAAGATCCACAAAGGACACCTCCGTATCCGGCGAAATCAGGCAATCCACGGCAGGGCCACAGGTACCACTGCGGTACTCTTGGACGGCGTTGGGGGCGGCGCCGATGCGATCCTCGTCGAAGTCAGCCGCGTTTAGTAGCGCATCGAGCGTGAGGATCGCGAAATCGTCGCCCTCTACGTGGGACACGCCATCAATTCCGGTTGCGCCGCCGCTGGCCGAGTTCACAAACGTAAACGAAGCGACACCCAGAGCGCCACCATCACGGGCACGGACAGCTTCGCTGAAGCGGACCTCAACAGTTGCCGAACCAGGTGTACCGCCCAGCGCCCCAATGACTGCAGGGGCGCCATCACTGGCCGTCATTTGCAGAGCACCCACAACATTGCCGGCGGAGTCCGTCAGGCTGCCTCCGGCAGCGTGCGTGACATCCGGCGCCAGGGACGTGTCAAAGCGAGACGACTCTGCAAAAGGCACGAGAATGAAGGCGTCATTGACGGCGCCGTCATCGCCAACTTGGGCACCGATGGCTGGCTGCGCCGTCGCCCAGAAGCCAGAAGTATCGGCCACGACCCAGTCATCCGGGTCGAAGGACGAGTCAGCCACGTTCTCGCTGAATTCGACCAGGATCGCGTCAATGCGGCCATCATCATCCAAGTCGCGGGTCTGCATTCCCATCACGACGGGGGCCGCCCCATCGGTGGCCTCTCGGTCGGAGAAATCCTCCAAGAGGTTGCCCAGCAGGTCGGCGATTCCAGCCGTCGCCGCGAAGCTGACGTCGGGCGTCACTTCGGTGTCTGTACCAGACGAAATAGGTGCCAGCCTCAGGATGATCACGGCGTCGTCGGCCACGGCACCAGTTTCGATGGAAATCGGGTGGTCATTGGCGTCGCCGTACGGAGCCTGGATCGTCCATTGGTCAAGATCCAGCGCGCCGTCCTCGATGGGCTCCGTAAACGTCACGATCAACTGATCGATGCGGCCGTCCGGCGCGCCGGGGTCATCGCGCGTCACGATCGACTCGATCTCAGGTGCCTGCGTGTCCGTGATCTCCACGGCCACACCACCCACGACCGCCTTGCCGCCCGCAGCCGACGTCTCCGTTACCGTTGTGCGGGGCTGAATCGTATCCGAAACCGATCCGCCCAGACCATGGTCCGCTCCCGTGGCAGAAAGCGCCCGGTTGAGGGTAATCGTTGCCGTGCGGTCGCCGGACGAATGGGTGATGCTGGCAATGCTGCCCGCAGCCACGCCGTTGCGGTTCAGGTATTGTAGATTTGCAACGGTCAAGGCATTGTTGCTGCCAGTGCCGCGCACGCCTTCACTGAAGAACAATTCAGCCTGGGTGCTGCCAGGGTTCCCCTGGACTCGCATCAGGCGGGGCAATGCGCCATCCGTGACGGCCTGGCTGGTGACTTGGCCCAGGGGGTGCCCGTTGTGATCGACGATCCGGCCAGCGAGATAGTTGATGGCGGGTCGCTCCGCCGTGTCTCCATCTGGCTTCTCCGTCGTTTCCTCAGCAAGGATCAAGAAAATCGTAGCGTCGTCCGTGTCCCCCGCAGCACCAGTGAGGCTCGTCACAACGCTGGAGGGGTGGCCGTCCGCATCGCCGTACGGCGCGGCCAAGGTCCAGTCCGCTGCACGCAGGGTCGAAGCGCCAGCAAACGAATCACGAATGGCCCGATCGAAAGTCACCTCGATGGCATCGATGTAACCGTTGCCGTCCCGATCAAGCGTCTTGGCTGCACTGATGGCAGGCGCGTCCGGATTGGTGAGCTTGACCATCAGGGGTGCGACCGGCAAGCCATCCGACTGGCCGACGATCTTGGCCACAACGGCGCCGACGGTGTCACGGTTGATATCACCTGAAGCCACGGGCGCATTGAAGTCCAACAATGCCCGGGCGCCATCCGTGGCGGCGTTGTGACTGACACCGGAAATGGCCGTCGCCCCACCGCTGTTGACGTTGATGAACGCCAGCGCGTCAGAGGTAAGGTCGCCGCCGATGGCGAGTTCGACCGGCTCACTGAACAGGACCATGCCACCACTGGAACCCGGTGTCGCCAGGATCTTGGTGATGATCGGGGCCACGCCGTCGTCGACGCGCAACTGGAAAGCCTCAGCGGGCACGCCCGCCAAGTCCTTGAGGGTCGCCGCAGGCGTGTAGTGGAGAATCGGTCGGATCGCGGTGTCAGACAATCCCGATTCCGGGATCTTGACCGACACGTATGTGTCATTCTCAACGTCGGTCGTAAACCCTGAGGCCAATTGGGTACTCACAGTCCACGTGTTTCCGTCGTCCTCCACACTAAACTCATCGGCATCCAGCGTGGAATCGTCGATGGGCTCGCTGAACACGACACCCACGGCGTCGACTTGCCCGTCACCGTCACGATCCTCCGTCGCCAAAGACTCAACGACCGGCGGCGCACCGTCGATAGACGCCACATCCGCCTCGTCAGCCATGACATTCCCCAACAGATCCACCAACGCAGTGCCCGTGTAGGTAACCGTCGGGGTGGAAGCGGTGTCGAAGCCTGCCGCCACGCCATCGAAGTTGAGGTACAAACGGTCAATGTTGCCGACGGGTGTCGACGCACCAAGAGGCGCAGCGGTCACCGAATCCGGCGCGCCGACGCCGTCGATGTTCCAGAGAGTCGCGTCAAACGCGCCGTTGACCGACTTGTCGAAGAACTCCGTCAGCAGAACCTCGAGCGCGTCGATCGAGCCGCTGCCGTCCCCGCGCGTCGTTACGCGCTCGATACTGGGAGCCGTCGTGTCGACCAAGTCAAGGGACGTAGCCGGCACGACGATTCCTCCACCTCCGGGAGCAAACGCCTCGTCAGCCAAGATCTCGACCGCGAGCACGGAGCCACCGCCGACGCCGGCGTCCGTGGGACTCACCTTGTCATCAAAGGTGATCAGCGCCTCCGAGTCGCCGGCTTGGTGTGAAACCGACACGATGGACGTAACCGTTCCGCCCGGAACCTGGTGCACGGTAAAGGAAGTCTCGTTGAGCCCTCGCCCGTCGGCGTTCTCAACAGGTCCGTTGAAGACCATGGTAGCAACCTTGGATCCAATGGAACCCGTTAGGTCCGTGGCCTTCGGGGAGTCGATCGTGAGTGTGACTGCGGGGCCGGGGTTGCCGTGCTCGTCCTCAGCCGCGCCTTCCACGATACCAAGGGTGTCGGCGCCGAGGCCTGCTGCGGTGATCGCCGCATCCAGTTCGACCGTTGCCATAGCATCGCCAGCGGTATGAGACACGGAAGTGATCCCATCACCGGCGGCGCCGCCGTTGTATGTGAAAGAGTTGGCATCCAAGGCGGTCGCGGACGCCTCGTGCAGAACCACCAGAACCTGAGCGCTGTCAACGGCGCCACTGGCAACGACGGGAACGGGTCCAGCCCCATCGGTTTCCGTGACGCCATCGGAGGCCAGCGCAGCAAGGGCGTTGCCGTAGACATCCGTGAGAGTGCCGGGTGTGTAGGTGATGTCAGGAATGGCATCGGTACCGCGAACGTCCGGGAAGGAGACGATGATCACGGCATCGTTGGCCGCGTCGCCGGTGGAAGAACCCGTGGGCGGCGCGCCGTTGACCATGAAATCGGCTACCGCCACGGAGGAATCGAGGATCGATTCGCTGAACGTGATCTCAATGGCATCGTAGGCGCCATCGGCGTTCAGGTCACGGGCCACTGCCGCGTCGACGGCGGGCGGGTCAACATCAAGCGTAACCGTGAGCGTCGCGGTGTTGATACGGCCGCCAGCGTGTTGGCTGCGAACCTGAACGTCCAGCGTGTCGCCATCCGAAAACACGCCAGAGGTCTGCAAGGCGACCGTGAAGGTTTGGCTGGAACCTGCCGGAATCGTGCTTCCCGTAAAGGAGAGCACATTGCGGCCGCCGGCTCCAGTGTTGTCGGCCGACGCGGCCCACCCTGTCGCGCCGGAATCAGCGGCGCTGAAGGTGGCAGTCCGGTCGCCAGTGTTGACACGGAACTCCACCAGGTTGTAAGCGTCGCCGCCCGAGTCGTCGGGGAGCGCGTTCTGGGGATTGGACACCGTAATGTCCCGGCTGAAGATCGAGCCGGCCCCGATGGTCACGCCGGTTGGCGAGATCGTCATGGCAGGGTGGAGGTTCGCGTCGGTGTGCGTGGCGGCCGCTGGCAAGGCCGTCAACAGGACGGCCATTGGAGCCATGACAAGCAGGGCTACAATCAGCGTGGCAGTCAGCGGGCTTGCAGATGGCGACCCGGTGGTCGCCTGGATGGCTCGGTTCACGGTGGACCCTCGTTCAGTGGCGTCGAATCAGGGATGAAACCCTGGGTTCCACTGCCGGATGTGCCCCTCCAGTGGACTTGGCCCATTAAAAGGCCATCGAACGGTTTTGGCCCGTCTTCAGGAGGAAGGGCCGGTTCGACGGCGAGCTACACCACCTGCGGCGGCAGCCCTGAAAACGCACACGGCAGCGGCTGAGACGAAGTGGGCAGAGGAGATTGGTTTGGAAGCGTCCGCAGGTGCGGGCGGCGTTCTAGAGACTGTCGTCAACGTCCGGGCCGGCGACTTGGCCCCATTGGCGTTCGCCCTTGGTGATCGCGCCCGTTTCGTCGATGGTCCAGATGGAGTAGAAGCCGTACGCTGCGCGCAGGCCGTCGCCGTCGCGGTCCCGCATGGTCATGCGGTCGGGCTCCTGGGGCACCTGGAAGGCCAGCGGCAGGGGCAGTGCATCGCGACCCACCGGGATGGTGAAGGTACGCTCGATGGTGCGCTCCATGAGCCGGTTGGCGTTGGAGTAGCTGGTCGGGTTGCGGGTTTCGCCCATGTGGAAGGCGATCTGGTTGTCTTCGACGCGGATGTCGAGGATGACCGGTTCACCGTCGTGGCGGCCTGCCACGGGGTCCGTGGGGTTGCTAAAGAGCAGCACGGGGTTGTAGACGGCAACGCCGCGCAGCGACAAGGGATGCAGGACCGGGATGCCGTCCAGTTCGCACAGAATCCAGTCTTCGAGGACGGCGAAGCGGGGGTCGCGGATGCCTTCGACGGGTGCGCGGCAGACGTCGGTGCGCTCGCCATCCACCGAGACCGTCTGCTCCAGCAGCCAGGGCAAGCCGTCGCCGTCCTGGTCAGCCGGGTCGGAGTTGCGGTCGTCCGGGTTGCTGCCGGCATCGACCTCGTCCTTGTCGTTGAAGCCGTCGCAGTCGCGGTCGCCGGGCACACTGCATGCGCGCAGGGGGTCGCTGCCGGCGCCGACCTCGATGCCGTCGTCAAAGCCGTCGCCGTCCGTGTCCGCCAGGGTGGGACGAGTGCCGTAGAGGTTCTCTTCGTGCCCGTCCCAGAGGCCATCGCCGTCGGTGTCGGCGTTGTGGGGGTTGGAGCGCGTGAAGAATTCGCGCACGTTGGTCATCTCGTCGTTGTCGGGGTCACCGTTGGGGTCAGCCGACAGATCTCCAAAGTGGGTGCGCTCCCAGTCATCCCAGAGCCGGTCGCAGTCCAGGTCGACGGGGCGGCAGTAGAACAGGCAGGGGTCGCTGCCGGCGGCCACTTCTTCACCGTCCAGGAAGCCGTCGCGGTCGGTGTCAGCCTTGTCTGGGTTGCTGCACGTCTCATCCGCGTTGGGAAGGCCATCACCGTCGCGGTCGATGGGCGTCGACAGCGGATTCAACGGGTCGCTGCTGGCCATGATTTCGTACGCGTCACTAAAGCCGTCGCCATCGAGGTCGGGCAGCGGCGCCTTGTCGAGGCCATTGGCAGCCCCGGGAAGAGCCAGCGTGAGAACAACCGCGAATGCAGCGAGGACTTGGAATCGTACGACCATCAGATCACCTGTTGCCCACAATTGACGATGGGCAAACGGCTCCACCCCTGCGCTTTCATTTAGACATTGCCGGTCTTCCCTCACCTTATGGCGCCACCCAACTAACGCACCAGCAGCCGCCGCTGCTTTCTTTTCAAGTCGTCAAACGTTTGATGACGTTTTCATGCAGCAAAGCGTCTCAATATCGGCGCGTTGCCTGGGCTTTGCCGCTGGCCGAATCCACGGAAAACGCCGTGTTTCCCTGCGCTCCGTAGAACCGGTACACCACCTCGTTGGGCTGAACATGCTGTTCGAACGGGTAGGACAACACCACGGTCACTTCCGTTCCAGCACCGGGGTTGGTTACCGCCACGCCGTAGTCTATGGTCCGCCGGGTGCGCAGCAGGAACGACGGCACGACGTGCGAAAACGCCGCCGAGCAATCCGAACCAGCCGTGATCGCCTGCCGCGCCAGGGTCTGGCGATTCACGCACAACTTGCCATTGACATCTGTAGGCACGCCGTCCACCCGATCCGTCACGTGGCGATCGAGGCGCACCGGATCCGTGCCTGGCTGGTACGTGTAATTGACCGAGATCGCAGTGCTCCAACCGGAGTCCTCCGCGGACACGGGCAGCCTCCGTAGCAACAGGTAATCGGCGGGCTGGATTCCAAACGCATTGAGCGCGCGATCCACGGAGTAAGCGTCGTCCGAGGGGTCACTGCTTAAGCCGATGCCGCTCACGTCGACGGGCATCCATGCCGACTGAGCTGCGATGGGCCCTGCGTAGAACTCAACCCATGCGTGGAAGCCCTGCACCTCGCCGGCGATGTAACCTGAAACAATGCGCGCCGGAACCCCTGCCGCCCGCAGGAGACTTGCATACAGAGCCGCCAGATCCCGGCAGACGCCTCCGCCGGCTTCCATGGTTTGGCGCGGCGTCAACAGGTTGCTTTCAGACAGCCGCGCCTCGTCGTATTCCAGTTCATCCACCATCCAGCGAAACAGCGCAAACGCCGCCTCGCCCGTCGTCATGCCTGCCGAAACCACCTCGTTGGCAACCTGCTTGACCTGTGGATCATCCGGGGTCACGGACAGGCTCGCCTGCAAGTAGTCAGGAGCCGCTGCCGCAGCCACGCTACGATCCACGTAGCGGGAGAGGTCACTGATATCCCACAGGCGAACCTCGTTGCGGTACCGCGCAACGATGCCCATGGAAAACCGGCCATCGGGCAAGTCCAAGGCGGAGCCGACCCAAACCTGAACGGTGGCATGATACTCCAGGCCCGCCCGATCGACCACGACCACGCGGAAAACGTGCAGGCCATCAGTCAAGCCGCGAAGCGTATGGGGCAACTGCTGGGCCACGACCGCACCCGTGGCCGCGTCCTCGATGCGAACCGACTCCGTATCAGGAGGCAGCACCGCCGACAGGGTCACTTGCCCCGAGGGGGCGTCATGCGTCCGGACGAGGCCGACGGGTTCCGGGGGCGTGGAGTCCACGCGAACCGGCTCAAAGGCTCGCCACAAGCGGCCATCCAGGGTCACCTCGACGCGCCATACGCCATCCGGCAGCTCCAGCGTCGCCTCGTCAACTCCCTCCGCCGACACGGAAGCCACGCCATCCAATTGGCTGGCAGCCATCCGAATCTGAACGGGCTCAGCATACACCACCTGAACAACGACGGTGCCCCGCGTGTTCCAACCCTCAGTGTCCAGCGGCGTCATCAAGATCTGGTCGTAGCGTGGCCCCCCAATGCCCTCCACGAAATCCTGCACGGTGTCCAGGCAGCCCGCCAAGGACACGCCGAACAGGATCGCCAGCATGATCGATGCGCGCACGGAACGCTTCACAAGGCACGACGTGCGCATCACCGGGTTATACCATTTGCCTTGGAGCGATCCCACGCCTACTCGTCGGCCACGATCTCGGCAACCTGGTGCTGCACCATGTCTCGCTTCTCCTGGTGTTCCTGCAGGAATTGCACCAGCAGACCAGCGGCTTCGGACTTGCAGCCGCCGCACAGCCGTTCACCGCTTCGGCACTCATCATGCACCTGCTGCAAGTGCGCATCATCGGCGGCAAGGTGGTACAGGTAAGCCTCGTACACCGGACACTTGGTTGGATCGGCTCCCTCACGGCGCTGTTCCTCCGCCGTTGCGCGGCCCCCGGTCACGCTACGCATCAGTTTCTTCTTGGCTGCCGCCGGCTCGTCCGTGAGGAAGATGCTGCTGTCCGGCTTGCTGCTCGACATCTTGTCTCCCGTGAGGCCGGTCATGAACCGGTGGAAGGTAGCCGACGGCCGCACAAACGCCGTACCGCCTTTGCGTGCCTCCGCGCGCGCCAAGGCCACGTCAAGGTCGCTGACCTCGCGGCGGGTCAGGCGGCGACCGATGGTAATTCGACCATAGGTGTCCTTCCGCGTGGTGCCCGCCCGGGTGCCGATTCCCAGATCATCGAGCACAGCTTGCGCGATGTCCAGCCAGCGACTCACGTCGTCACTCCCCTTCACAGTGATGACGTGGCTGTCAGGGCTGTCCTCCG
Organism: Thermoplasmatota archaeon; assembly: GCA_041624075.1. GTDB lineage: Archaea > Thermoplasmatota > E2 > JACPAO01 > JAHFTW01 > JBFJVP01. The sequence goes on from JBFJVP010000001.1 coordinate 32,506, forward strand.
GCACGGCAATGTTGTAGCGCCTCCAGGACTGCGCCACGTCGCGTGTGAGTCGAATATGGGGATCCTGGTCGACTCCCACGGGCACCAAGACGGGGCGCGGGCCGCCAAAGTCCTCCAGGTGCTGGACGTGCAGGATATCTGCGGCTTGGACCAGCGGCGCCAACACGTGCGCGATGCTCGTTTCCCCACCGAAACCATACAGCGCTTGCATCTGCGACCAGTTCACCTTCTGTGCGAACTGATGGGCCAGATCCTTCACGCCGTGACGGCGGGTCTGGAAGTAGATCTCCCCGTTGTCAGGACTGAGCCCCAACGCCAGGTAGTTGAGCACGTATTGATCGATAGCCAACTCGCGCGCCTTCTCCACTGTGAAACCGCGGGCGGCGACAGCCTCGTAGTCCGCCACGGCGACGTGCACGTCCGCACCCGCCGCCTGGTGGGCAATGACTTGCTCGATGACCATCTTGTGGCCCAAGTGCATCAAGCCGGAAGGCATGAGGCCGGTCATCACAGCCCACGGGTCTCGGTTATTGACCGCGTCACTGACACGGTCAAAGTCACGTTGGCCAAACACCACGCCGCGCCGAAAGAGGTCGTGCGGCTCATCAAAGACCCCCCACTCATCCGGACCGAAGGCGCCAATGCCAAACTGTTCGCGCAGGCGGCCGTAATCCTGATACTGGGAACTCCCCCACGGGTCGATGTGCACGGGGCGGCGGGACGGCCAAGCGCTTGAAAAGCG
>JBFJVP010000002.1:0-25080 GCA_041624075.1 Thermoplasmatota archaeon
AGTAGCGCGCGCACCTCGTAGGACATGCGGCGCTGTTCATGGTTCTTGACGACCACTTCCACCAAACCGGTTTCACCTGGCTCCAGGTCGACCGGGTAGTCTGCGGCTTTGCCCGTCGCGCCCAGCACATAGAATTCGGTAAACGGCTCCCCCTGGTTGGGCTTGAGCAAGACGTAGGCCGCGGATCCGGCCACAAGCAGGGTGCTCAACAGGAGGACCACTGTGGTCACTCGCTGGGTACCGGTCGAACCCGGCCGTGGCCCAAGCGCCAAGGCGACGCGGGGTCGGTGATCGGGTGGCACGAGGTGGCGCCGGTACCACGCCGCAGCAAGTAGTGCCCCATTGAGAAGCGCGAGCGCTGCAATCAGCGGTGTTGCGCGCACGCCCAGGGGAGTGAAATTGAGGGCCAACGCCATAAGAGGAACCACGGCGACGGACAGCCCCAGGGCAATGGCGCTTCGCTCGATGGGGTCGAGGCCCTGGGTGGCCGCTTCGACTGATTGGCCGTCTTCCCCTTTGGTGACGCCAGCTTCCTGGTGTCGCTGGGGGTAGAGGGCTACGCTTAGCAGGTAACCCGGCAGCACCAGAATGAACGGGACACCGAAGGCAACGCGCAACACACCTCCCGCGTCAAGCAGGGCCAAGACCGCCGTGGCGACGATCCAAACGGAGGCCAGCACCAAGTCCTGCGGGTGGCCAAAGTGCATGGTTCGTGCCATTTCTGGACCCCCCTAGTCGGCGTCGTCCTTCAAGTCATCGAGCGACTGACGGCCCTGGCTACGCTGCGCGGCAAGAGGTTGAACACGAGCCCTGCGAAGATGCCAAGCACGCCCAAGATGATGCACAGGAACGCGATGAGCAGGATGGGAATGGAGAAGCCACCCCCCATTTGGTAGAGCCAGTAGAACCAGCCCCCTGCCACGAGTCCAAGAATCAGCAGGATCATGCCCGGCAACGCGAACGCCAGCAGTGGGTGCAGGATGCCGATTTGGACGAGGATTTCGTTGAGGACGCCGCCGGCGTGGCGGATGCTGTTCTGGGTGCTGCCATCCACGTCGTACCGGCAGTGGATGCGCGTCTCGCCGATGCGGAGCGCCTCCTCGTGGGCGTCCATGAGCAGTTGGCTCTCGACGCTGAAGCCGGAGTGGTTGGGCTCGATCTTCATCAGGGCTGTGCGCGTGTAGGCGCGAAAGCCGCTCTGTGAATCGGTTAGCTTGGGCCCGGCGCCTTGGCCGCGGCTGGCGAGTGCGGTGCTGTAGTCGAGAACGCGCTTGCCCACCTTTCGCCACAGTGGCATTTGCGTGGTTTCGCCCCAGCGGGCTCCGATGACGAAATCGTAGTCTGCCTTGAGCTTCTGAAGCAGCAACGGGATCTCGTCGGGATCGTGTTGGCCGTCGCCGTCCAGGGTTACCAGGGCGTCGAAGTCGTTGTCACGGGCGTATTTCCAGAAGGTCCGGTAGGCTGCACCCTTGCCCAGGTTGTCCGAATGGGTAATCACGGTGGCACCCGCCATGCGCGCTACTTCGGCTGTTCGGTCAGAAGACCCGTCATCGACCACCAAGACCTGGTCAACGTGGCGCAAGGCCCGCAGGACGATCGACCCAACGGCGACCTCCTCGTTGAGACATGGGATGGCGCACAATACCCGCAACGGTTCCCCGAGGTGGCGCCATCAGTTAAAAGCTTGATTTGCTTGCAGACGATCACCGTCGGGGTCGCTGCGCAACGGCTACATGGCCGCGGGGCTCCGTCTCGACCCAGCATGCGCGTCGTTGTGACCGGCCATCGTGGCCAAATGGGTTGGTGGGTGCGCCGGCGCGCGCCGCCGCAGGCGCAGATCGACGGCATCGACTTGTTGGGAAAAACGCCGCTGGACATCCGCGATCCCCAGGCACCCAGGCTGGTAGAGGGCGCGGATGCCGTCATTCACTTGGCAGCACTCATCGATGTGGTGGCGTCAGTGGAGGACCCCGGACCGACCCTGTCGACCAACGTGGAAGGCACGCGAAACCTGGTGTCCGGGCTGCGGGACGGCGCGCGATTCGTGTTTGTGTCCACTGCTGCCGTGTACGGCAATGACGCGGTGCCGCCGGTGCGGGAGGACAGCCCGTTGGCTCCCCTGTCGCCCTACGGCGAATCCAAGCTGGAGGGCGAACGCATCGTGGCAGCGGCTGCTGGCGCGGCCGGGGCCACACACGCCGTCGTCCGTCCGTTCAACATCTATTCGTCCAGGCAGGACCCGGCAAGTCCTTACACTGGCGTCATCACCAAGTTCATCGACTTGGCGCGGCGCGGCGAGCCTTTGCGCATCTTCGGGGATGGCAGCCAGACGCGAGATTTCGTTCATGCAGTGGACGTGGCTGACTTGCTGTGGGCATGCGCCACGCAGCCAGAGGCGGCGGGCGGCACGTTCAACGCCGGCACGGGGCGCAGCATCACGATCGCCGAGCTGGCTAACACCATCCTGGACGTGACCGACTCGTCGTCGGATTTGGTGTTCGAGCCGCCCCGGGAGGGAGAGGTGGAGCATTCGACGGCGGACATCTCCCAGGCGCGCACGGTTCTGGGCTGGGAACCCCGGATCGACTTGCGCAGGGGTCTCGAGGAAGTCATTTCTGGGGAACCGGCGCGGGTGCTGCTGTAGCCTGCGGCCTGCGGACCAACAGCGTTGAACCACTCGCTTTTCAAGTTCTGCCGGCGTCTGCCGTGATGTGAAGGGTGGCAGGGGGCGACCACCGGCCTCCCGGAAGCCCGGGGATGACCCGGAGCCGGGGCCAGGCAGCGCGCCTCCCCGCAAGCCACCCCACGGACCGCTTGATGCCCCTGATCCTGCAAAGCAGGACGCAGACGAGGCGGCCCTTCGAGCCGTCCAGCGCGAGATGGAGGAGGAGGCTCGCCGGGAGGCTGACGCGATTCGCAGGGCCCTTTTAGAGGCTGAACAGGAGTTGGCGGAGTCACACGATGCCCGAACCGACCGGCACGCGGAGGCAGCTTCAAGCGAACCGGAACCTGTGCGCCAGGCAGCCAGGGCTCAGGCGGGCGCCGACGGCTTGACGAGCAGCCCGAAAGATGATGTTGAGCCGACCCGGTCGGCCACGTTTGAGGAGGACGAGGAGGCTCTGCGCCGGGTCCGCGAGCAACTGGAAGGGGACGCGCTGCGTGAAGCCCGTGCCAGGGAAGCAGCATTGGCCAACAGCCCCCTGCGCGTGGATTCCGGGGCAGCAGATGATGCAGGCGGGCAGCCGCAAGGTGATGCACCGGATCCACCTGGGCCCGCCGCACCATCGGCGGCGGCGCGCGAGCCGGAACCACGCGAGGCGGACGAGGCAGCACTTGCTGCCGTGCAGCAGGAAATCGAACGGGAGCAGCGCCGGCAAGCTGACGCCGCTGCCCAGGCGCTGGCTCGTGGCGAGGTTCGCGTGGAAGCTCCGCGCCCGGCACCGAGCCAGGCACGCACGGAAAACGATGCGCCACCGCGCGCTGAGGCGTCCACCGAGTCCGATGCGGAGGCCGATGAAGCGGCCTTGCAGGCCATTCGTGAGCAACTGGAGCAAGAAGCTCGCAGGGGCGCCGACGATGCCGACAATGCCCTCCGGCGGGCTGAGCTTCGCGTGTCGTTGGCGGGGCACGATGAGCCGGCCGGCGCGGGCGATGAGCCACCGGAGAGGGGCGCAGGCGGAGCCGGGGGCGATGATGGCGACAACGAGGACGCCGACGATGAGGGCGATGAGGCCGCAGACCGTGAGCACACCGGGCGGAACGTCGAAACGGACGAGGCGTCCGAGCTGGATGCGCGCGACCGGGAAGCCCTGGAACGCATCCAGCGGCAGATCGAGGCTGATGCCGTTCGAGAAGCTCGCGCCGTTGAGGCCGCCTTGGCAGGCCAGCACATCGCCGAGGACGCCGACTCGTCCGGCCCCGGCGAGGATCAGGATCACGAGCCCACCCAGGACGGGGGCGATGAGCCATCGCGTGGCCCCAGGAGCCCCGAGCCTGAACTGGAACAGGCGGATCGGGATGCGCTGGCGGCCATCCGGAGAGAGATTGAGGCGGAACGAGTCCCGGAAGCCACCGAAACAGTAGAACCGGTGGAGCCAGAGCCGCGCGTCGAGGAGGCATCGCCGGCACCGGACCCGGCGCACGAAACGGCGCGCGAACCGGTGGCAGTTGCGCCCGAGGACGACGATGGCGAGCCCACGTCAACGCCCCCTTCGCGCGAGGAGGATTTGGCTGCCCTGGAAGCTATCCAGCACCAGATCGAACAAGAGGCCCTGCGCCAGGCTCGTGCGGTCGAAGCAGCACTGCACGCCGCTGGGACGGAGTTGGCGCCGCAGCCCCAGGATGAACCGGAATCGGCGCCCCCCGACTTCACGCCGCGACCGGCAGCCGATGCCGACGCGGCTGGCGTCGAGCCTGAACGCAGCAAAGAACCATCACCAACATCGCTTGCGGATGCACACCGCGAGGCATCGCGGGTGCCCGAGGAGTCGCCGGTCCCGGACGGGTCGCCGACCGACGAGGAGGCATTGGCCGCCATCCGGGCAGACCTGGATCGCCAGGCCCGCGACGAGGCGGAGGCAGTCGCTGCTGCGTTGGCGGCGGCCGAACGGGAACTCGAGCAAGCCCCGGAGCCGGAACCGGTAGCACCGGCGAAGCCCTCCCAGACGCCGCCGAGCCCGGATGCAGGCCAACAGGCCCAGGAGGAAAGCCCGGACGCGGCCTCTGAGGCTTTGGAAGCCCAGGCCGACGAGGAGGCACTGGCCGCCATTCAGGCCGACCTACAGCGCCACGCGCACGACGAGGCTGAGGCAGTCGCTGCTGCGTTGGCGGCGGCCGAACGGGAACTCGAGCAAGCCCCCGAGCCGGAACCGGTAGCGCCGGCGAAGCTCGCCAAGACGCCGCCGAGCCCGGATGCAGGCCCGGAGCCCCGGGAGGAAGGCCAGGAACCCCAGGAGGCAATTTCGGATGCGGCCTCTGAGGCTTTGCAAGCCCAGGCCGACGAGGAGGCACTCGCCGCCATTCAGGCCGACATCGAGCGAGAAGCCCGTGAAGAGTCAGAGGCAATCGCCGCCGCATTGGCGGCGGCCGAGCAGGAACTCGCCAAGCCGCCGAAGCAGGATCAACTACCAATCGGCCCATCCCGGCCCGCTCGCCAAAGGCCGCAAGGTAGCCCGAAGCCCGACGCACGGGCGCCCCCGCGCCGGGAGCCCGAACGGCGGCCGGCGCCGGAGTCGACGCCAGCCGCGCCAGACAGGGAGCCGGACGGGGATGTGGAGGCGCGGGATGAGCGAGCCTTGGCCGCCCTGCGGCGACAACTGGAGGAGGAAGAACGCCGCGCCGCCGAAGCACTCGCCGGCGCCCTTGACGAAGTAGGCGGCGCGCTGCGCGGTGCGGCAGCGGAACCGGACATCCAACGCGAAGTGGTACGAAGCCGGCCGCAGGAGCCGGTCGACGCCGCCCAAGCGCGTCCGGACGCCGCCATGGTGCCGGGACCCGGGGAGGCACCCAGGGCGGAGGACCACGAAGAGGCACTCAAGGCCGACCAGGTGGCCCTGGCCGAAGCACTGGCCGAACTGGAGGCCGCGGCAGCCGACGAGGCCCGCCGCATCGCCGCCGCCCTTGACCAGACCCAATCGACCCTGCCCCCCGGCGAACCGGCGCCCGAGGCCGGCGACGAGGCGGCCATTGCCGCAGCCTTGGCGGAAGCAGAGAAAGAGCAGCGACGCCAGCACGAAGCCGTGGAGGCGACGTTCGACGAACTGGGCGAAGATCTGTCCACCGAGGCCCCGGAGGACAAGCCCACCCAAGCCCGTCCCGCGTGGCCCGTGGTGGCAGGCACCCCGCTTGAGGACCTGGAGGTGCCGTGGGCCGGGACCGAACCCCTGGAGGGGTTGGCCCAGTTGGATGCGTTGCGCCTGCGGCTCCCGGAACGCCCCAAGGCCGAGCCGGAGGACGAGCCGGACATCGAATTGGAAGCGCCGTGGCAGGATGAGCTGTCGCGGCACGTGGATGCACCGGGCCCGGTCGATCATCCAATACAGATTGGCGACGACATCGCCCAGGCGTTTGAGGAGTTCGACGAAGACGTTCACGGACTGCCCGAGGACCTGCCTGAGGACCTGCCCGACCTGCCGGAACCCGACGAGCCAACGCTGGCCGCAGCGGCCAAGCTCCTGGGCATCGCGTTGGAGCCGGAAGCTCCGTCCCCCGACTTGACCCGTGCGCTGACAGCCGAGGCCAGAGGCGGGCCACTGGAGACAGACGACGAGGCAGCCATTGAGGCTGCTGTCTCGGCGGCGCTTGCCGCCATGGAAGCGGAGTCGGCCAAGCTGGAGGCAGCCCTGGGCGAGTTGGAAGCCGATTTGGCATCCCGGCCCCAAGGCGTCGCTACCCCGGGGGCTCCGCCGCCAAGCGAGTTGGAGGATGCGGCGGCCTTGGAGGCGGTGCACGCTGAGTTGGCCGCCGAGGCGAAGGCCCAAGCGGAAGCGGTTCCGCCCGAGTTGCCCACGGCCATGCCAAGCGCCGAGGACTTGGCCATCGCGGCGGCGTTGCAGGAAGAGTTGGCGGCAGCCCAGGCGCGGGAGCAGCAGGCCATCGAGGCGGCACTGGAGGACTTGGGTGCCAGCCTGGTTCCCGAGGCGAAGCCCGCATCCGACTTGGTAACCGGCCGGGAGCCAGAGCCCATCGAAGGCACCCCGCCCGAGACCGCCGCCGAGCCGCAGCCCCCGGGCGAAAGCGACCAAGGGATGCCTCCGATGGAGGCGGAAGCCCCCCTGGGCCCCCCTGTTTTCGAGCCGCTGCCGGAAGACATGGAGGCCTTGGCTGCCCTCATGGAATCCCTGGAGGCGGCGCAACGGGAAGATCGCGAACGGCTGGAGGCAGCCCTTGGCGGCGTCGGCGAAGAAATGCTTGCGCCAGGCCCGCCGACGCCGGTGCGCGTCCGGGGCCGGGGGTTGCCTGAGCCAGACGTCACGGCGCGCGAGCCCCAGCCCGAGCCTGAGCCAGAGCCTGAGCCAGCAGCAGACGAGCCCGAAGTGGCCCAACCCTGGGTGCCGGATCCTCAGGACGTAGAGGCACTGGAGCGAATCGGTGCCGGGTTGGCTGAGGCTGCCCGCCGGGACATGGACCGCCTGGAGGCCGCCCTTCAGGACGTGGGCGTCGAGATGGATCGGCCCGCTCCAAGCGATCGAGCCGTCGTGGCCGGCACGCCGGTCGCTGCGGCGCCGGAGCCGGAAATCATCGCCGAAGTGCCCCAGGCCGCGCCCGATGTTCCCGCCGAGGTCGCCGTTGACCTGCCAGTCAAGGGGGAGGCGCTGTCACAACCCTCCCAACCGGCCCAGCCGCCGGAGCCGACCCCGGAAGACATCGCTGCCCTTGAGCGCCTGTCCATCCACTTGGATGGCTTGCTGCACGGTGACCGCGCCAGGGTCGAGGCGGCACTGGAGGACGTCACGGAAACCCTCGCGGAAGAGACTCCCGAGCAAACGCCCACGGTGCCAGGCCAAAGCGTGGCTGAACCGGGCCCGGCGCCCATGGATGAAAAGGCCGTGGAACAGATCCGCGCCGGCCTGATCGCCATGGAGCGGATGCAACTCGACGCCGTCGAGCACGCGCTTGCAGACCTGGGCGAAGAGTTGGCGGATCGAGCGGTCCTGGAGCGCGCCGTCGTGGGCGAGCCGCTTCCCCTTGCCGTTGGGCGAGCCATCGTGGAGCAGGAGCCTCGACCCGACTTCGATTTCGACTTCGGCTTGGCACCGACCCCAAGTCCTGCCACTTCTGCTCCAGTCATTGCCGCGCCCGAACCAGGTGTTCCGGCCGATGCGGTGCCGGCGACTGTGCTGCCGCCCTGGCGGCGGTGGCTGCGTCGCGAGCCTGCGCAACGCCCCCGCGCCCGCGAAGTTCCCGAATGGAAGGCCCGGCTGCCCCAACCCTTGGTGGAGCAGGTTCAAGCGGTGGAAGCCACGCGGCTCTACCGGACCCTTTCCATCTACTTGGTACTCATTCTGCTGGCTGAACTGGTAACGGCCAACTGGCTGGGCTTTGGCGAATTGCCCAACAACGGCATCGCACGCATCATCGGCGTGGTCCTGCATGTGCTTTTGGCTGGCGCGCTCTTGGGCCACGGTTACGTCCACATTCGTGATGCCCAGACACCCTTTGGCGCGCTGCTGGTCGCTGCGTCCCTGGCGCCTCTCACACGGCTGTTCAGCCTCTCGCTTCCGGCGGTCGAATTCACCTTCACGCAATTCTACACGCTGCTGTCCATTCCCTTGTACATCCTGCTCATTGGGGTCATGCGGTCCCAGCAACTGGGCTTGGGGCAGGTTAACCTGCGATTGCCGCGACCGTCCCAGTTTGGCCTGGAAATCATGGTCATCGTCCTTTCCGCCATCGCCGGCCTGATCGAGTACTCGCTTCTGCGACCCGACAGCCGGTTCGGCGGCCTCGGCCTCACGGCGATCGCGGCGCCCGTTCTGGCGCTCCTGTTGATCACGGCGTTTGAAGAGGTGCTGTACCGCGGCATCCTCCAGCGGCACGCCATCCGGGTTTTCCCACCCCAAGTCGCAATCGCCCTGATCTCCCTGCTCTTTGCGTCCCTCCAGGTGGGCAACGAATCCGTGGGCGCGCTGCTGGTCGCGTTCATCATGGGCATGGTGTACGGCAACGTGGTCCTGCGCACCCGCAGCCTCGTTGGCGTCATCATCGGGCACACGTTGCTCAACGTCATCGTGTTCGTTATCGGCCCGCAACTGCTTGCCTAGGCGCCTGGCCCCACGAATCCCAGATCCCACGGCCGTGACCCTAGGCACCCAGGCCCGAAACCAGCCCACGCGGCAGCCTTTTGGAGCAGCCGCTGGTGTAACAACCATGGCCGAGGCCACGGAGGTGACCAGGTGCTGACCAGCGGGCGCGGCGAAAGCCTCGCCTCCGAGTCTCCGTTCCTGCCCGAGACGCCGCCAGGCCAGACCGAAACGGTGCTGATCTCGCCCGACGCCGCCTCCAACCTGATTGGCGGCATTGCCGTGGCCACCCTGCTGCTGTTTCTTGCCGCCCGGGAACTGGTGGTGTCCTTCATTCAGCAGGAGTCCCTGAACCCGGAACGCCGGGCACTGCTGTTGCGCTTGCAGAGTTTCCTGTACGGCGCCCAGGCGCCCATTGCCGCGTTGTTCTTCGTGTTCGTCATGCACTTGGTCTGGGAAGTGCGCTAACAGCAGCCGGAACGCCCGCCTCGCTGAAGGTATAAGTGGCCACCCGTTGGCGTGTTCGTGAAGCGTCGCTTCGACCAGTATCCCTTGGACATGGTGTTGTTGGGCGCCGCCGTGGTCGTTGCCGGCTTGTCGATTGCACTTGATCTGGGCTTTGTGCGCCTGCTGGTGGGTGCCCCGCTGGTCATGTTCCTCCCGGGCTACGCCCTCATCTTCCTGCTGTTTCCCGAGCGGCGCCTGAGTGATACCCAAGCCGCCCAGGGACTTCAGGACGAGGCCGGAGCCGCCACCATGGAGGAGGACTTGGACCGCCTGGACTACCAGATGCGCCGCCAACGCGGGGTCCTGACCGGACTGGAGCGAGCCGCAGCCAGCATCGGCCTCTCGATCTGCCTCATTGGACTGGTCGGAATTGCGCTTGACATCCTGGGCATCGGCGTTTTTCTCGTGCCCTTCCTGAGTTCACTTCTGCTGCTGAGCCTCACCTTGGGCGCCTTCGGTGTGGCGCGCTGGTACCGGGTGCCACAGGAACGACGCTGGTCCATCGAGTTGCGCACCAGTCCCGACGCCCTGGGAAAGAACCTGCCCGCACGCGTACTCTCCATCGTCCTGATCGTGGCCACCACAGCCGCCGCAGCCACCATCTTCGACGCCCTGGTGGATCCCGACCCGCCCGGGCGAACCCGCGTCTACCTGCTGGGAGAGATGGGCGACATGCGGTGCTATCCAACGGTGTGGGAAGACGGCCACTACCGGGCCAGCCTCAGCAGCTCCGAGCGCGAATGTCCCCCACGCGTCGGCAACATCACGGTGGGCCTGATCAACTTGGAGCGCCAAACCACCGAGTACTGGGTGCGACTCGTGTGGTCGCAGGGATACGATGCACTCAACGGCACCCCGCCCACGACGGTCACCTTGATCGACAACTGGACCACCACGGTGGAGCCCCACCCCAAGGCGAACCGATTCACCCAATACCAGCCCGGCCACGAGCAAGTCGTCGTCGTTCCGCCGCCACCCAGTGACGGCGCCTGGCGCTTCGACGTACAAGTGTTCAAGCAGCCTCCCGGGCCAATCGAGGCTACTTCATCGTACCTGAACTCCAGCGATGTGCGCGCTCATTTGACCATCGAACGGCAGTGACGCCGGTCGGCCAAAGGCCCGACCATGGGCGTTTCACGTTGACCAACGCTTTTAACCTGGGCCGGGGGGTCCTGCAACCAAGATGCAGGTGGTCATCCTCGCCGCAGGACAGGGCACACGTTTGCGGCCCCTCACCCACGATCGCCCCAAGTCGATGCTCAACGTGGCTGGTCGACCACTGCTCCACCACACCCTGGAAAGCCTCGTCTCCCACGGGATCACCGAGGTGGAATTGGTGGTCGGACACGGCCACGACAAGATCCGCAGCTATTTCGGCGACGGAACCAAGTTCGGGGTCAAGATCAATTACACCCAGCAAACCCGGCAATTGGGCCCCGGCCACGCACTCAGGCAAGTGCAGGACGCCATTTCGAGCGACACGTTCGTCGTTCTGCCCGCCGACGCATGGTACCACAGGGATCTGCTGGGCCGACTGCTAGACAGCCCGGAGCCGTCGATGGTGCTCGTGCCAGACGTGCGCTCCGGGCGCCACGGGCTTCCGGTGGTGCGCAAGGGCAAAGTCGTTGACCTGGAACTCCACCGGCCCCCTGATGCATCCGGGGCCAGCGGCGGCACGTACTGCCTGCCCCGCCGGATCTTTGAACATCTGCAGGAAACCGACTTGCGGCTTCGCGATGCCGTGCGCCGCGACTTGGAGGGGCAAGGCGGCTGGAGGCTGATCCGCGCCGAGCCGACCGAGTACCTCGATTTGATCGAAGCCCAGGACCTACTGCGACTCCATGAAAGCCTGATGCGCTCCATCAAGCCTGGAATGCATGGCACCTTGGAGGAAAATGTCCAGATCTCCGGGCTCGTTCACGTTGGCGAAGGCACCACCGTGCGTGCCGGCACGGTGTTGACGGGGCCCGTCTTCGTGGGCAACAACTGCCTGATCGGGCCCAACGCCGTTCTGGCTCCCGGCACGTCGGTGCGCAACCATGTAGTCGTGGAGCCCTTCACGATCATTCGACGTTCCACCATTTTCAGCAACGTCAACATCGGCAGCCACAGCCGCGTCTCCGCCGCCGCCGTCGACGACGGAGCCCGCATCGGCTCCGGCGCGCACCTGGCCGGGCGGGAAGGCATCATGATCGGATCGGACGCCAAGCTCGGCGACGACATCGTGGTTGAGGACGGTGGGCGCATCGGCCGTCGGGCGGTGGTCGCCAGTGGGCGCCGGGTCAGCACGGTCCCCGACGGGGGGCTCGCCGTATGACTTCAGCAACCGCAAGCCCCCTGAGCCATGGAGGCGTCTGAATGTGCGGCATCGTGGGCGCCTTCGGTCTAAAGGGAGCGGCGGGAATCGTGCGCGCCGGCCTGGAGCGACTCGAGTACCGGGGTTACGACTCTGCCGGCATTGCCTGGATTGACACCGCCGGCGTGGAGGTCGTCAAGGAGAAAGGGCGCGTCTCCGACCTGCCAGCCCTTGCAGCAGGCGCAGAAACCACGGCCATTGGGCACACCCGCTGGGCAACCCACGGTGGTGTGACGGCAGCCAACGCCCACCCCCACCTGGACCCCACGGGCCGCTTCGCGGTGGTTCACAACGGCACCATCGAAGGCCACCACCGCCTGCGCGCCCAACTGGAATCCCAGGGGCACGCGTTCACCAGCGAAACCGATACGGAGGTGCTGGCGCACCTGTACGAGAGGGAACGCCGCCAACTGGAACCCCTGCGAGCCCTGGAGGCGGTGCTGACTCGCGTCGAGGGATCCTGGGCACTGCTTGTCCTGGACGCCGACGCCGGCGTCGTCGCATTCGCCCGCCACCGCACACCCCTGGTCCTTGGGATCACGGATGACGCGGTGCTGATGGCCAGCGATGTAACGCCGTTGTTGGCCCACACCCGCCGGATCGTGTTCCTGGATGATGGCGACCACGGCATCGTCGGCGCCTCTGGCATCCAGTTGCGCGACGGCGACGGCCAGGACAAGGCCATCGTTGAGCAAACGATCGACTGGAACATCGAGCAGGCAGAGAAGGCGGGCTACGCCCACTTCATGCTCAAGGAGATCCACGAAGCGCCTGTGGCACTCAACCAGTGCCTTGCCGGCCGCGTGCATCCCGACGCGCAGGAAGCCCGAACAGGCATTGCGCGCGACTTCCTCGACAAGGCCAAGCGCATTCGGCTCGTGGCTTGTGGTACCAGCTACAACGCCAGCCAGATGGGCCGCGCCTTTCTGGAAACCTGGGCCGGCATCCCCGCCGAGGCCGTGGTGGCCTCCGAGCTGCGCGATCGGCCACTGACGGCCGGTGAGCTGTTCTACATCGGGGTCAGCCAGAGCGGCGAAACCCTCGACACGTTGGAGGCATTGCGGAGAGTGCAGCCCCGCGGCGATCCGATTCTAGGCATCTCCAACGTCCAGGGCAGCAGCTTGCAACGCTTGGCCGACGAGACGATCTTGACCCGCGTCGGACCCGAGGTCGGCGTCGCCGCCACCAAGACGTTGCTTGGCCAAAGCATGACGCTGGCGGTACTGGCCCTGGAGTTGGCCCTGCAACGCAACACCTTGTCCGCCGACGCGGCGTCTGAACTGATGAGCCAACTGGCACGAATGCCTCGCACCGTTGAGGAGATCCTTGGTAACGAGGAGAGCTACCGCCAACTGGGCCTGGAACTCAGCCGAGCCAAGAGCCTGTTCTTCCTCGGCCGGGGCATTCACGTCGCAACGGCCTGCGAGGCGGCCCTCAAGTTCAAGGAGATCACGTACCTTCACGCAGAGGGCTTCGGGGCTGCGGAGTTGAAGCACGGCCCATTTGCCTTGCTGGATCGCAACACACCCTGCATCTTCTTCCTGCCCACGGGGGAAATGTACGACCGGACCATCAGCGCGGTCTTTGAAGTGAAGGCCCGCGGTGCGCCGGTGCACGTCTTCACCCAGGGTCCCAGGGAGGACTTGGATGGTATCGCGGACACGGTCTTGCCGATTCCCGCCACGGATCCTTTGCTGGCAGCCATTCCCTTCAGCGTGGCCGGCCAGTTGTTGTCCTACCACGCCGCCTTGGCGCTGGGTCGTGAAATCGATCGCCCCCGCAACTTGGCCAAGAGCGTCACCGTCGAGTAGAACCCTAGCGCCGGAACGCCGGGGGCTCTTGGCTGCGACTGCTCAAGCGAGCGATCTTCTTCTCGGATGGGTCTTGGTCGTACGTGAAGGCGACCGGCCGCTGGGTCGGTTCGACCGGTGCGCCCGGAGGAACCTCGCGGGGGTAGCCAGCCTGGCGGGCCTCTGCGGTCAGGTCGAACGCCCGAACGCGGCGGGTTTGGGACACATACAGCAGGACGTATGGCAGAAAGGCGCCGACACCCACAAGGGTGGCCAGGAGCAGTAGGCTGGCCTGGTTGTACGGGGTTCCGTCAAAGGTCACGATGAAGGTCGTGCCATTGTCGATGCTGCGGTAGCTTTGGATGATGTACCCCGTGAGGGCCAGGCTGGGAATGCTGGCCAGAAACACCAGTGCCAGGCGGGCAACGGTGCCGTGCTCAAGGCGTTCGCGGCCCTGGCGCGGCGGGGGCTGAAAGGCCATCCAGCCGGCAGTTGCGATGCCCAGAGCCACGACGAGCACGGCCACCAGAAGGGGCCAGGCGCGGAAGCACGTGTCGGCGACGAAGAACTTGCCTGGGTCCTGGCAGACATCGGGCGCGCGCAGGGTCGCAATGTAAACCAGGCAGGCCAAGGCGTAGAAGGCCAGGGTCACGCCAGGTATCACCAGCCGGTCCCTACGTCGGCGCGTGTCAGACCATGTGGGGTCCATGTTGCGTGGTCCAGCGTGTGCGCGTGGGAAAAGCATGCTGCCAGCTGCGGGCGGCGCGCTCGGGGCGACTCGGCCACCGGGCTTCGCGGCGGCGCCCGGGCACCGGCCCTTTATAGCAAACGTGGCGGTCGCGCGGCCGTGCAGCCCCCATCCAAGCCCGCGCAGTCAAGCGGCCGCCACGTCGCCGTGGTTGGGACAGGTTACGTCGGCTTGGTGACCGGCGCGTGCCTGGCCAGCCTGGGACACCGGGTCTACTGCATCGACGTGGATGAAGCCAAGGTGCAGAAGCTCCAGTCAGGAGGCGTTCCGTTCTACGAGCCGGGCCTGGAAGCGGTCGTGGCGGATGCGGTGGCCGCCGGAAACTTGTCCTTTTCCACCGACGGCGCCCAATTGGCGAAGGCGGACGTCGCATTCCTGGCAGTTCCCACCCCGCCCGCAGGTGACGGCTCGGCAGACCTGTCGTTCGTGGAGGATGCCACCAGCACGGCCGCCCAGCACCTACCCCGTGATGCAGTTCTGGTGACCCGAAGCACGGTCCCGCCGGGAACGGGCGACCGGTTGGAGAACCAGTTGGCCGGCGAGGGGCGGGGCGACATCCAGGTCGTCTCAGCCCCGGAGTTCCTGGCGGAGGGCACCGCGGTGCGGGATTTCCTGCAACCGGAGCGGCTCGTCTTTGGCGGGGCGCCTGATGCTGCCAACCGCGTTGCCGGCCTGTTCGACGACTTGCCGGATGCCCCACGTATTGTGACCAATCGGCGCACGGCCGAATTGACCAAGTACGCGGCCAACACGTTCCTGGCCGCGCGGGTGAGCCTCATCAACGAACTGGCCAACCTGTGTGATGACTTGGGCGCTGATGTTACCACCCTTGCCCGCGCAGTTGGCCTCGACAGCCGCATTGGCGGGAAATTCCTGCGCGCCGGAATCGGCTACGGCGGCAGTTGTTTCCCCAAGGACGTGCCGGCCCTGGCGGCGGTGGGGCGAAGCGTTGGCTTGCGCCTGCCCGTGGTGGAGGCGACGCATGAAACCAATCAAACCCAGTGGCAGATTGTCCTCAAGAGGTGCCGCGACTGGGTGGGGGACTTGCAGGGCATTACCGCGGCGGTGCTGGGCGTCGCTTTCAAGCCGGAAACCGATGACACCCGTGAAGCCCCAGGGCTCAAGCTCATGCAGGCCTTGGTTGATGCCGGGGCCACCGTGCGCGCCCACGATCCCCTTGCCCGCTTGCCGGCCCAGATGGCTTCAACCGTGAGTCAAGTGGATTCGGTGGCGGCTGCCGTCAACGGAGCCGATTTGGTGATCCTGGTGACCGAATGGGCTGCCTACCGGGATGAGCCGTGGGCCGAGCATTCCCGGGCCATGCGACATGCACGCTTGCTGGATGCGCGCAACCACCTGGACTTGCCGGCATTGCGCGCGGCTGGCTTTGATGCCCGGGGGGTTGGCACCCGATGACGACGAGTCTGCCTGATGGTTTGCGAGCCGTGATTCCGGCGGCGGGCTTTGGCACCCGCATGTTGCCGGCCACCAAGTCGATGCCCAAGGAGATGCTGCCGGTGCTGGATCGCCCCGCCATTCAGTACGTGGTAGAGGAGGCCGCCGCCTCGGGCCTGGAGGACATCCTGATCATCACGGGCCGCAACAAGCGCGCCATCGAGGATCACTTCGATGACAGCCCCGAATTGGAGCGCCACCTGGAGCAAAAGGGTCGACAAGCGGATCTTGAGGCGCTGCGGGCGGTCAGCAGGTTGGGCCATGTGTTCACGGTGCGTCAGAGCCGGCCACTTGGGCTTGGCCACGCGGTTTTGCAGGCCTGGCCCCACACCCGCCATGACCCGTTTGCGGTGCTGCTTGGTGACGACATCATCGTGGGCGAGCGCCCGGCGACGCAGCAGTTACTGGATGTCTTCGAATCGACCGGTTCGAGCGTGTTCTGCGTGCAGCACGTGGAGCAGGAAGAGGTTTCCAAGTACGGCATCGTGGAAACGGAGCACGTGGAGCACGGCCTATACCGTGTGACGGATATCGTGGAGAAGCCCGACCCGGAGGATGCGCCGAGCAACCTGGCATCCATTGGTCGCTACGTGTTCACGCCGGCGCTCATGCCGTTGTTGGCCCACACGAAACCCGGTCACGGGGGGGAGATCCAGTTGACGGACGCCATTCGCCAATTGCTGCGGGAGGAGGAGGTGTATTGCCTGCAGTTCGAGGGGCGGCGTTTCGACGTGGGGAGCCTGGCCGGCTGGCTGGAGGCCACGGTGGCCTTGGCGACCACGAATCCTGTTCTGAGGGAGATCATTCGTTCAGAGATGGACGATTAGGCGCCGGTTAGGCGTAGGGCCGGCGCGAATCCAGCGCATGAGGCTGCCTCCGCGCGCCAACTCCATCAAGTTTTCTTGAATCCCTTCAATAATGGTTAAGGCCACGTCGTGATTCCGCTGGCTCATGCTACGCCTCAAGTTCGTCGCCAGCCTCATGGTCGCCCTCCTGACGCTCACCGCAGCGCCAGCCAGTGCCCACAGCGGCATCACCATCGAGGTGACCCTCGCCGGCACCCCCTACAAGACCTGCACCGTCAACCCCGGCAGCGGCGCCAACGGCGGCGACGCCCTCGACGCAGCAGTAGCCTCCGGCTGCCTGCTCGAATGGAGCCACGACTCCTTCGCGGGCTTCGGCCGCTACGTCACCAGCATCGACTACGTCAACAGCGCCGTCGCCACGTTCTGGGCCGTCTACGTTGACGGTGCCTTCAGCGACGTGGGCATCGACGGCATGGCCCTCCAGTCCGGCCAGGTCCTCACGTTCGACTACCAGCAGTGGGTCGTCGCCCTCTAGGTGCCCTGTGCGAACCAGCCGGCCCACAGCGCTCGCCGCCGCACTCGCCATCATCCTGGCATCCAGCCCAGGCGGGGCCCAGCAGGCCGCCGACCCCGACCAGGGCCTCCAGTACCTGCTGGACACACGCAGTCAAAGCGGCTATGGAACCTGGACTCGCCTGGTCGCCGAAGCCGCAGCCCAAGCGGGCTACGACATCAAGAATTGGCCGAGTCAGGAGGATGCCATCTACGACGCGCTGGAACCCACTCCGCGCAGCCAGTGCCCCGCCGAGGGACCCACGTACAATGTCAACCTGCGCCTGGCCCATGCCGTGGGAACCAGCGGGTACGACCCCCGCGACGTGCACGGCGTCAACCTGTATGCCTGCGTCCGGGCAGGCTTCGACGGAACCCAGTCAGGCGACCCCCAGACCATCAACGACGACGTCTGGACCATCCTCGCCCTGCGCGCCGGCGGCGTCGGTTCAGCCGACAACCAGATGCGCTCCAGCGCCGACGTCATCAAGCTCAGCCAACGCATCGACGGGGGCTGGAGTTACAACAACCTTGGCCAAAGCAGCACCGATGTGACCGGCATGGCCTTGGCCGCACTGGCTGCCGCCAATGACCTTCCGCCAGGAGCGCGAGCCAACGCCCTGGGGTTCCTGGACAGCACGTACGATCCGGCCACGGGCGGGCACCGGGATCTGCCAAACGGCGGCGTCGGGCCCAATTGCCAGAGCACCCTGTGGGCCATCCACGGCTACAACGCTGCCGGGGCCGCCGTGCGGCAGGATTCCCTGGACTATCTGGCAGCGCTCCAGAATGCTGATGGAGGCTTCGCTCGACGGCTAGGCGGGGAATCGGATGCGTTCTGCACGGCAGAGGCCGTTCCCATTGCTGCGGGCTCCCTTCAACTCTGGCCCCGATTTGCACCCGGCTCCGCCGGTGGCGGAGGCGATCCTTACCGCGACGTGCGCCAGGCGTGGCGCGTCATCTCCGACGTGCCAGGGGACCTGGTGGACGCCATCTGGACGATTCGGGCCCCGAGCGGAAAAACTGCGGCCCCTCAGGGCCAATCGGTTGAGCACCAGTTCAGCGAGCTGGGCCGTCACGAGGTCTTGGTGCACGCAACCGGCCCAGGTACGGTGATGCGGGACCAGTTTGCGCTCGTCGTTGAAAACCGGTTGCCCAGTCTGTCAAACAGCCCAGCGTTGATGGCGGACCGGACCACGCCTTTCCGCTACGACCCCCAGATCATCGATACCGATGACGCCACCGTGGCGACATCCTGGACCTTGCATGAAGATGGCGCGGCCACCCATGGGACCGGAGGCGTTCTTCACGCGTTCACGAAGACGGGATTTCACCTGCTAAGCCTTCAACTGGACGACGGCCACGACCAAGTTACCCGGCAGTGGACCATCCAAGTCGTGAACCTTCCCCCCCGCGTGCTGGAGTTCAACGTGCCACAAGTGGCTGTGGCCGGTCAGGCGTTCAACGTGAGCGCGGCTGCCAGTGACGCTGACGGCCCGCCTCCCGCGCTGCAATGGATCACGCCTGCCGGCCAGGCCGATGGAGCGGCGGCATCCGTGAGGCTGGGTGCGGGTGAGCACGTCATCAGTCTGCGCGCCACGGACGCCGATGGCGCCGTCATCTGGCGTCACGCCACGGTTCTGGTCAAACGGGCGCCAACGCCAGCAGCCGACACCGAGCCGGAATCCAATCAAACCATCGAGCCCGTGGATCCCGACCCCAGCCTTTTGGCGGACCCCAAAACGGGAACCGGAGCCGGCACAGGTCACGCCCAATCCGCTGCGCAAGTCGGCCCCCTGGACGCGGTCGGCACGCAGTCCCTCAGCGCGGGGCAGGAAGAGAAGCCGGCGCCCGGGCCGGGTCTGGCTGCCCTGGTGGGCGTGCTTGTTGCAGTGCAGCGGCGGCTCGTGCCACGGGCGTGACGCTAGCAGCAAAGACCAATCCGTTGACGAGCGCCGGAAGGGCGTTGAACACCAGGCCAGCGGTGACGATGGCACGCCACGCCTGGACGTCGCCCCGGTACTCCTGAACCAGGAGCCACGTGCCTGTGTCCGATGCCACGCTGAAGGCCAGGGTTCCCAGGATGCCTGCGGCTCCGGCCACCAGCTTGCCGGCCCAGCGGTCCGCCGAGGTTCCGCCAGCGAGGTCGATCAATCGTAGGGCTCCGCCGGCGAGCCCAAGTAGCGCCATGGCGGGGGCGTTGACGAAACCCGTGGGAAGCAGGCCGGTGAGCATGAAGTCCGTGAGCGCCATCCCCACGAGGGCGCCCAGGGCACCAGCAGCAGGCCCCAGTAGCAGGCCGCCCAGAAACGCTGCCGCGTAGGCAAGGCTGATGTTAGGCACGGCGACCAGCGCGAGTCGACCAGCGACGACGAGGGAGGCCACGGCAACGATGGCAGCGAACCGTTGCCCGGTGTGATGGCCGGCCAGGCGAAGGGCGTCGCGGCGGGCGTTGGCTCGGTGCAATGCGGCAACCAGCACGGGGGCCACGAGGCTGGCTGCAGCCGGAAACCGGGCGAGCCCACGCGGCCAGTGACCCTCCAGGCGTCGTGCGTCGCGCAGTCGGGCAACGTCGGCAGCCACGTCTTGGGCGGCCAACAGAACGGCTGCCATGACGGCAGTGGCGCCAACGGGCAGTCGTAGTCCGTCCAGCAAGACGGCGGGGCGAACCCGGGACAATACGGCCAGGTTGCAGCCCAGAACAGCGCTGAGGCGAAGGGCTCCCGCAACGCCCCGCAGGGCTCCCTCGTGGCCGAGGGTTATGGGGCCAAGGTGGACTGTTGTAGGGCCAGGCGCCAGTGTGGCCATGATGGCTGCGTGGAGCACGATGGCGCCGACGGCGGTGGCGAGGTAGATGCGGCGGCCGGTGCGCAATGCGATCAGGGCGGCGATGGACAGAGCACCCGCCACCGGCCACGGCAACAGAAGTCCGGCAGCGCTGAGCGCGGCCATGACCAGCAGGGTCGCCCACGCCGCCACGGGCTTCACGGTTCGGCCCCCAAGTGGATGACTCGGTGCGCCGCCTGGATCAGGGCGTGGTCGTGGGTGGCCAGGACGACACAGCGGGCGCGGTTGGTGGCTTGCGCCAGCCACTGGGTGAGCGCGGCGCGGCCGTCGGCGTCCAGGTGGGCCTCGGGTTCGTCCAGCAAGAACACCTCGTGGGGCTGGGCGGTGAGCTTGGCCAAGGCAACGCGTTGGGCTTCTCCTCCGCTGAGCGACAGGGGGTGGCGGTGCAGGAGCTTCGGGTCAACCCATGGCGCCGCTCGGTCGAGTGCAGAGACCAGTTCATCGCGCACCGTATCGCGTCCCAGCAGGTCGCGGGCCCGGGCGGGGAGCAAACCAATGTTTTGGCCAGGCTTTGCCGGCTGGTCACGGACGCGGGGCGCCTGCTGTGCGGGCAGCCGTTCCAGGCCGGCGAGGCGGCGCAGCAGCGTGGTCTTGCCACTGCCATTGGGTCCGACCAGGGCGTGGACGCCGGGACCAAGTTCGATGCTGGGGAACTCTAGGTGGTTTCGGCGGCCAGCAGGGCAGGCGAGTAGGGTTGGACCGTCCGGCGCGGGCGGCAGAGGTGTTGCAATCGGGCGGCGTTCGGGGCTGAGGTCAATGGTCCGCGTGGCATGGGATTCCAGCAGACCCTGGTGGTCCACGGCGACGACGGCCCCCCGCTTCCGGTGGCGCTGGATCAGTTCGACCAGGGCGTTGCGGCCCTGTTTGTCGAGGCCTTCGGCCGCTTCATCGAGAAGCAGCAGGGAGGCTTCGCCGTCGGCCAGGCAGAGCACCGTTCGGCGGGCCTCTCCGGAGGACAGGTGGGCTACGTCCCGCCCAGCGAGGGCCTCCAGGGCGGGTGGCAGGCGGCGCCGGCGCATGCGCAACTCGCCCTCGACGGTCAGGCCCACGAGGCCATCCCGGGGCTCCTGAGGGCTAAGCGCGACGCGGTTGGCAAGGGTGGAGGCCGGCGTGGCGGCTGGGTCGTTGCCGAGCAGGCGGAAGGTAGCGGGCAGGGGTGTTGCCAGGCCCGCCAGGCCGCGAAGCAGGCTGGTTTTACCGGAGCCGTTGGATCCCCGGATCACGAGCACGTCGCCACGCTGGACATCCAGGTCGAGTGGCCTTGCCCCGGCGCGTGGAAAGCCACGCACCTGGGCGAGGCAGTGGCTCACGCGGTGGCCTCGATCGCCGGGGGCTCGAGGCCGGCCTCGGGCGCCTCGACCAGTTCGATGGGTACGCGCCGGAGTGTTCGTCCGTTCAGGTGCTCCAGGGCGCGCATGACGTCGGGGAGGTGGTCGCGGCTGGCCAGAAGGACGACGTTGAGGCCGCGCTCGGCGGCGTTGAAGGCGGCTTGGTCGGCTGCAAACTCGAAGTCCAGGCGATCCAGGAGGCGTCGGGCGAGGATCCGGGCTCCAGTGTCCAGGGCACCGACGCGGTCTGCCTTGGACCGTCCTGCCAGCAGGGTCGTTAGGGCTTGGATGTCGATCTGGCTGATGCCTCCCTCCACAGGGGACGGGAGGGCCACGATGGTGAGCCTGCCGGGGTCCAGGTTGACGATGCCTTCCAGATCCCCCACGATGGCTTCGTCGCCGGCCTTGGCGGCGTGGACGACGATGCCCCGGCTGCTGGAGTTGGTTTCGGCCCGTGCGACGAGGTCGCCGTTCTCCATGAAGAGCCCGACGGCTTGGCGGGCGCGAAGGGTGTCGGCGGCGACGGCGCTGGTCACCCTGACGTCGCGCAGCGGAGTGGTGAATTCGTCCACGGCGTCCCGGAGGCGTCGGGCGCCTTCATGCAAGAGGGCGAGTCCGCGAGCGGTGACGCGGTAGCCGCCTGGCCCGCCGGTGAGCGTGCCGTCGGCTGCGAGTTCACGTGCGTAGCTGGAGACGGCCTGCACGGTTACGCCGAGGCTGGTGGCGACGTCGCTGAGCGTTCCGCCGGGGTGTTTCTGCAATTGTCCCAGGATAAGCAGGCGGGTGTTGCCACTCTTGTCTCGCAGGTGGCGGGCATGCTGCATGGTGCTGGCAACCATTAACACGATTCAACTCTTCCTGATGGACATCAACCTGGGTTGAAGCCATGAATCTCGAAAAACCGGCCCTTCGGCTGGCCGCAGCCGGCCTTCTGGCCGCACTTGCCCTGGCCGCCGTGGCAGCCCTGTTGGCAACATCTCCACAGCCAGGAGTCACCGGCTCCTACCACGTCCTCATCACCGGCCCCGACGGCGACGTTTGGAACGGCACCGTTCACGTGGCCAATGCCACCGCCCTCAAAGCACTCGAAGCCGCCGCCGACGCAGGGCAATTCAGCTTGCAGGTGCGGGACTACGGGGCTCCATGCAGCACCTACGTCCAAGGCATCGCCGGCCACGTAGCCAAGGACGGTGGCAGCGCCGGTTGGATCTACGAGGTCCGCGACCCCGGCAACCCATGGATCTGGGCGGATCGCAGCGCCGACTGCTACCCCCTGGCCACAGGACAGGAACTGCGCTGGCGCTGGAGTCAGCAACCGTAGCCTGCCGCAGCCCTCGTGCTACGGCGCCCCTCACGCACAAATCAGGGGCAAGCCATCCTCGTGGCCGGTATCCAGCATCACGCGCTGCCCCGGCGCAATCACCGCCGAGAACTCCGCGCGCTCCCAGCACGTATGACCTTGCCCCCCCGAATGATCCACGCGCAAACGGACCGTGACATTGTCGGAAGCCTCAACGGCCACAAACAACGGCGTCGCAATGGGGGGAAACGCCTCCCTGTGTTCCACTGAACCCATGAACCGGTACCCGGCCTGGGCCGCCAGGCGCGCGTCGGCTGCTACTGACAAGACCGTACCATTCTCGTCCCACGACGCCTGCGCGCCATCACGCCGCAAGCCAGCCACCAGTTCAGCGCGCAGGACGTCCAGCGACGGGCCGGCAACCGCAGCATCCAGCATCTCAATGCGCACCTCGTACGGCCCCGTGCCTGCGATGCTCAAATCCCACTGGTGGTGGGCCTCGTTGGGCTGCACACTCAAACCAAACAGCGCTGCTGGCAACGCGCCCACGGCCGCGAGTCCCAGGACTCCGACCACCGCGTACGCGCCCCACCGGAGGCGAGCGTCACTTGCCGGCTCGAATGCCGACGCGGCCGCAACGGGCGCCACGGCCAAGACGCCCAACAAGGGCACGATTACCACGAGCGTCGATGCCACGTCCCCGGCGGAAGCAGCCAGGCCCAACGCAGCAACGGCAACGCCCAACACGATCAGGGTCAACCACGCGATGCGCTCCGGCAAACGCGCTGAGAAGCCCGCGGCCACCAGCCAAGCGGCGCCCACGGCTCCCGCCGCCAGCGTCGCCAACGCCGGCTTCCATGGACTCCACGCGTCAAGACCCACGTTCACGGCAACGATCATGCTTGCCAGGGCGACGGGCGCGGCAACGGCGGTGACGATCACAAGGATCCGCCTCGAATCCCTGGTTTCGAGCCGGGGCTTGGCGGCCCGGATTCCGAACCAGGCGCCGCCCACTACACCGAGCAGGAGCGGCAGCATGAGGTTGGCCATGGCTCGCGACCCGGGCTGGCCTAGGAAACGCTTGCCATGCCCCTACACGGTGATCTCGCGCCCCATGCCCAAGGCAAAGTGGGGCGCCCCGGTCTCCGGATCCTCGACGAAACAGATGAGGGCGTATCGCCCCGCCTTCAATTCGGCCATGAAGTAGTTGACGTGGCCGGCCGCCATGCTGGTCGTGCCCCCGACGAAAGTCCCGGGAGGCGGGCCGGTGGCGTTGGGCGAAAATGCCGCCAGAATATCGGGAATGGTTGCATCCCCGTGGAGTTCAACCAAGGTCAATTCGTGATCCTGGGCGCCCAGGTTGTTGACGCGGAAGTGGTGCTGGCCCGGGCTCAGTTCAGGAACATCAAAGGAGAACTCCCTCAACCCGAATTCTGGCTCCACATCCGGTTCAGCCGGGCGCGCGCTGCGTGATTCAACCATTAATTCGGTGATCATGCCCAACGCAAAATGCGGAATTCCCTCCCGGTTGGGAATGAAACAAGCAATCGCATAACGGCCTGCCTCAAGGCGAACCGTCGCCTCTCCGCCCTGGCCAGGTTCGAACGCGTTGGGGCCTCCCGCCGTGGTGGCCCAGTCAGGCACGGCGTGCTGGTCCAGCAGGTGAGCCACCAAGTCTTGGGCGCTGCGGCCATCGGATAGCTTGAGGAGTGTCATGTGGTGCAAGTCCTGGCCGCCGTTCTGCATCACGATCCGGGCCCATCCCTCGCGGGCCGTTTCAGGCCCGTCGTAACCGTAGTCGAGGGCCGTAAAGGACAGCGTGGACACGTCGGGCGCAGTGGTGCAGCCAGACAGGCAAGCGGGCAGGACAAACAGCAGCAGGATCAGGCGCATGGGCAAACCATCCGTGACTGCCGAGCCATCCGGGGGTCAAGCTTGAGGCTTCGCCACCGTGCCGCACCTAACGAAGCAAGCAGCGCTCAGGAGCATTGGCCCAATCCCTCGACGCGCCCCAAGTGGTCATCGATGCCGGCTGTGCCGATCCAAACGCCGGTGAAGTGGCACCATGGTGCGGCCACCACTTCGCGCACCGTCACCGCGACGGCGGCACCTGAGGCGGCCTCCATGAGGATCTTGTCGCTTTCCAGGTGGCTCTCCTGAACCTCGGTGGACGCGTAGAACGAAATGGACAGATTCAGCATCGCCGGGCCGCGGCCCTGCACGCCCAGCACGAAACCGTGCTGGGAGGCCAGTTGGGCATCCCCATCCACTTCGAGCCAGGGCTGCATGTGATCCAGATCCAACGACGCCCACGGGCTTCGATCATCCCAATCCAGACGCAATGAGAAAGCGTACTGCTCGCTTGGGGCAGCGTCGATCCTGATGATCAGCTCATGGGTGGCCAGCCGGGGAGCGGTCCACAATCCGTCGATGGCATAGCCGGGCCCCGGAACAACCAGCGGAATGGCAGCCAACGCCACGACGGCGAGCTGGACGATGGGCAGGGCGCCACGAGGGGGCCACATGGCGGGCAATGCCCACGGCAAGGCCAGGGCACCCAGCAGCACGCCGGCGGCGGAGGCGGCGCGGCCAACATCGTAGGGCGCCATCGCCTCGATTGGTGACCGGGACGCCCAGATCAGCATGGCAA
>JBFJVP010000003.1:0-24853 GCA_041624075.1 Thermoplasmatota archaeon
CCGTGACCCAGGAGCGCGTGGACGGCGTCTATGTGGCCTTCCTGCACGGCTTGATCTTTGACCGCGAAGCCTTCCAGGAACGCATCGAAGCCATGGCGCAGGAAACCATGAACCCCGTGGATGCGCCCGAAACCGGCCCCGAGGGCGACACCCCCCACTCGGAGATCAACAACGAGATCCGCCAAGAGTTTGACCGGATTCCCCTGGAGGAATGGGGCAACGTTGACCCTGAAGCCATCGCGCCTCCCCAATTCCAAACACAAGAGCCCGTGCTGGTTGAACAACACGGCGCTCCGTTCGGCATCGCGCCGGAGCAACCCATTGACCTCCCCGCTCTGGTCGACCCCGCAGTGGTCGCCCAAGACATCGACATCACGCCGCTGCAGGTGCCGGCGCTTGAACCCGCGCCAGAGAAGTTGGCGGCCGAACTGCCAAACAGCCCCATGGCGGCTGCCCCACCGGAGGCATGGCTGGACCCTCTCTTCAGCCTCGATCTCCCCGCCCTGCTTGATTTCCTGCGCGGGCTCCCCGGCGAAGCGGATGACCTGCTGTATGAGATTCTTGGCAACCTTGGCGCCCAATCCTACTTCCCGGAGGAGATCCGCGGTCCGCTGTCCGCCTTCCCCCACATTGCGGGCCCCGTGGCTGAGCTTGACCTCGCCGTGACCGAGTTCGACAACACGTTGGCGCCCCTTGAGGGCCCCATCGCGATTGTCAACGATATTCCCCTGCCCGACCAGGTGGATGAGTTGCTGGCCGAACTGCGCCAGGAACTTGACCAGATGGAATACACGGGTGAAATCAATGGCATTACGTTCAATGGAACCTGGTTCCAACCGGTTGCCGTCGACTTGGACGGCGACGACGTTGCTGACGTGATCATCCAGATGAACATGGAAGCACAGGCCGGCCCAGTCGAAGGTGTCGGCTCCGTTGGTCCCGACTCCGCGCAAGTGCTACCCCGCTTGCTGATCCAGCGCGCTGGCTCCGGGGCATCGGGTGCTACCATTCCCATCATCGACCCCGCAGATGCTCCTGCGCTTCCCTTGGATCCGTTTACGCTGGACGCCATGTCCGGTGTGCCCATCACGCGCGAGCAACTCAGGACTGCTGGCTTGGCCGTTCAGGAAGACGTGCACGAGACTGGCGTGACGAGCCCCCAGACGCCGCTGGCAGAGCCGTTCCCGTACCACTTGTCCGTGGCATTCTACATGCCCGAGGGCGACGAGCTGGTCGTGCATGACTTGCACGTCGAAGGCTCCGCTGACACCGTGGACCTCCTGGTCCGCGGCACCGGCCCCAGCGTCGAGATTGCTACGGTCGCTGGTCAGGGCGCGTTCTCGCTGGTGACCTCGATTCTCCACGACGAAGATCCGGCTGGCGATGTTGCGTTCGTTTCCCTGGAGGGCGAACAGTTGCCCAGCCGCCTTGCGGCCACGGCGGACGTCCGCCCGGCCCAGGGCAAGGCGGATCTGAGTCTCCAGCCGCTGGCTCCCATGGACCTCAAGGCCACGGCCCGCCGCGACAATGCCGCCGGCAACCTTGCGCTGGTGGCCTCGAGTGAACAGATGCCGTCTCTGGCCATCCAGACCAGCGGCTCCCGCGTCAGCCTGGAAACGGTCCCCGGGGCTTCCTTCGCCCTGGCTCGCCAGGAATTCACGGACCGCGGTGTCAACGAGTACTACCACCGAGGCCTTGTGGTCGCCGATGCGCCTGGCAAGCTCTCCATGGGAATCACCGAATCCACGATCTCGGCGGCAGCCAACCTGCGAGGTGGCGACGTTCGAGCCATTGCCGGTGCCGTGCTGTCCGGCGCATACCAGCATGCGATGTGGACCTCCGTTGAGGGCATTGGCCGGACCTTCTCGATGGAGGCCCCGCCAGGCGGGTTGACGTTTACCAGCGAAGTCGAAACTGACCACGCCCAGGCTGTCATTGCGCGCACTGCGGCAGCTGCGCTCACGGGCGAAGTGGCAGGCATCAAGATCAACGATGAGATGCTGGCCTTTGGCCTCCCCGGCATTCGCGAGGCCAGCATTCTGCCCACGGACGATGGCGGCTTCGAAATTCAGGCTGCCACGGGCGCCAGCACATCGTTCCTTCTCGATGTGGAGCGCACTGTTCCCGACGGTGTGGTGTCCCAGAAGTTCACCTTCTCCAACCTGCCTTCGGCGCTCTCCATTGAGGTGAGCGACACGAGCATTAACATCGGCAGCAACGAGCCCGTGGCGGAAGTGGTCGGTGACATGAGTCGCCCGCTCGACGGTCCCCTGGCCGACCCCACGCAGGCTTACATTCTGCTCGAGGACTTGGATGGCACCTCCTCCGTGGCGATGAACGATGCCAACGTCAATCTGCAAGCCACGGGCGGCTTGCTTTCCGGTGACGTGTTGTCATCCAACACCGTGGACCCCACCACGGGCGCCCACGAATTCCTGGCACTTGACGGCAACCACATGCTTGCCGATGTGCAGGGTACGGTTCGCCAACACTCGGCAGCCATCACGGATGTCGCAACCCTGACGCCCGGATTGGGCGACATCGGCGGCATTATCAGTGGCTTGGCTGGCGGAATTGGCAGCATCGCCTTGAACCTGGGAATCAGTGGCCCTCTGTGTTGGAGCTTTGGCAAGGATAGCAACGTCCTGAAGCTCTGCATCAGCAACGTCCCGGACCAAATCAACGTGGATTTCCAGTTGGTCCCCAACCCCTCGATTGGCTACCACGCCACTGAAGAGATCCAGAACCTGTCGGTTCAGCTGCTGGCCCCGGACGTGGACATCCTGTTCTACGTGAACGGCATCCCGGAAGACGTCGTGCTCGAATTCACCCGGGGCGGTGCCGATCTCATCATGAGCGACCGGCTGGACGCCATCGGCCTGATCGCCAAGCTGCGCGACACGGTCATGGGTGTGGCCATCGAAGACATCCCCGCCATCGTCCACTTCAAATGGGGTGAGGGTGGAATGGGGCCGGGCCTTGAGCCAGGCGACTACATCGGTCGCATCTACGCGTTCATTTCGCGCCCTGGCCTGAGCTTCTTTATGGAGATCGTTCACCTGCCAGCGCTCAACGTTGTCTGGGGTGAAGGCAACATGGAGATCGATCTCAATGGTGATCGAATTGGCAGCTTCACCCTACAATTGATCCTGAACCCCCCTGATTCACCAGAATCGGCGCTAGAGATTCTGTTTGAAGCCAACCTGATTCCTGGAATTTCAGCCACATGGGATGATCTTGGCGGCTCGTTCGGCACCAGCGATGCGCTGGGCGGCATACGTTTGCTGCTCGCCCAGGGCCCCGTGCTCAATCGGGCAATTACCATGATTTTCGAAATCATCGAGGTGCCCAAGGCGACCGCCACATGGGGCGGAACGTCATTCGACCTATCGCTGGACGGGCGGATCGAGAAGCTGGGCTTCCAATTCCTTGCCCCTGACATCATCGTGTCATTCGAGGCGCTTGGTGTCCCCGGAATCAGCGTTGACTGGGGCGGTGACGGCGGGTCCATGACCACGGAAGGGCCACTTGACAAGATCGAGGTGTTCTTCCGCAAAGGTCTGGTTGGCCCTCACCTCCAAGTGCTGCTTCGCATCACCGGTGTTCCTCAGTTGTCGATCAACTGGGGCACGGAGCTGGGTGTCGATACGTTTGGCGATCAAATCGAGGAAATTCTGTTTGAATTCATCTCGGATTCTGCCAACGACGCGGAAGACCTGTACTTCATGATTCGCGCCTTGGGCTTGCCAGGATTGATTTTCAATACTGCTGCCAACACATTCCGAACCACCGCCGAATTGGATTCGATCACGATTCTGTTGCGTCTGGGAGCTGTTCAGGCACCGTCGCTGCTGGTTCGACTCGACATCGAAGGCGTGCCGGAAATCGCTGGTGCCACCTGGACTGACGGCTTCAACCTGGAGTTCAACCCAGTTGATGCACAGATTGACCGGATCAACTTCCTGTTCCTGTTGGATCAAGCGGGTAATACGGCCGACCTGTACCTGAACCTCGAGGCCCTGGGAATTCCCGGCATCACGCTGGACAAGGCGGGCGTCATTGGCACCACTAACACGTTGGATCGGTTGTCGCTGGACTTCCGATTTGGTTCCTTCGCACGCCCGACGGTGCTACTCCAATTGATTATCGAAGGGGTACCCAAGATCTCGGCGGGCGGATTCGGCGACGCAGGCTTCAACCTAGAATACTCGCCTGCGGGCGCGCAAATCGAGAAGATCTACTTCATCTTCCAGATTGAGTTCCCTGTCAACGGCATCACGCAGCAGATTCAACTGCTGCTGGAGGCCCGAGGCATTCCTGGCATCATCGTTGACATGGGAGACGGCGGCGGCGCCATTAGTACGACCACGACGCTTGACTTCATGCGCGTACACCTGCACGCAGGTGCCAAGGGCGATCCGCTCATCGAGTTGAACCTCCGCATCGTGGACGTGCCACAAATCACGGGCGCTAGTTGGGCTGGCGAAACGTTTAGCCTGCCTTTGGCCAGTGGAAAAATCGGCGAGATCAGTCTGGAATTCATTCTGAATCTGCCGGTGGACGCCAATGACATCTATCTCCTGCTGGTGGCGCACGGTATTCCGACCATTCTGGTCCATCAAACCGACGACGGCTTTGCGTTCGACGCTACCGGTGGAATTGATTCGGTTGCCTTGGTCTTCCGCAAGGGTCTGTTTGCGTACGATCCATTTGCTTACGGTTCGAGTTTCGTGGGCGCCTGGCTGAGGCCAGATGGGTACGGAACTCCGTGGCCTGGCAATCCACAGTTCGGAATCAGCGCGCGCATTCTCGGATTCGAAAAGGTGTCTTTTGCTGCCGATGATGTCACAAATGAGCAGGTTTTGGGCATTCACTTTGCGCAGAACAACGATCTGCGGGCCATTGTGGATCTGCGGATGTCTGCAATCATCGCCACCGCTGATTTGACGCTCACGGATTTGCCGCGCGTCATGACGCTGCGCATCACCGATGCTGGGGTCACGTTTGATGGCAACAGCCCGTGCGGCTTGAACGGCTGCTCAGCGGCGACGCCATGGCTTCAAGGGCGGGTCCAGTTGGGCACGACGAGTGCCATTAACCGGGTGCCGGAGCCCTTCTGGCCTTGGCAGACCGTTAGTACGCCCGCCGGCTTGTGCAACCGCGATGGTCGCCAGGTGGCTTGTGGAATCATGGGCAATACGTACTTGGACATCTTCAGCGGCAACCTGGATCTAGCAGTCAAACTAAAGCTGGACTTGCCCCTTCCGCTGGGCTTCACGTTTACGCGGACGGACAACGGAGGTTTGCCTCAGTATGATGTCAGTTCCGGCGTGAAGCTTGGTAAGTTGGACCTACGCGTGAATACCAACATTCCACTACCGATTTACCCTCACAAGTTGGATCTATTGGCAGTCGTGACGGTTTCAAACCTGCCAACATCGCTGCAGGTCCAGCAAGTGCTGGGCAGCAGTTCCGCCGGCGGCAATCCAGACGTTCGCGTCACGGCGTCGGAGCCGATTGACAAGATCTTCGTGGGCTTGCGGTTCGATGGTAACTGGTATGCCGACCCCGGAACGATTTCCGTGCCTCATGGGAAGAAGGTCCGATCTGCTGGCTTCCCGATCTGGCTTGCCGTGGAGGACATTCCCACGAGCGTCAACTTGGCCACCGGAAAGAGTAGCTATGGGCAAGCGGATTGTCAATCGTGCAACCCGGCCACGCCGTTCTTCAACTACGGGGCCGGTTCGGACACGCTGGATGCTACGATCTATCTGAACATTGGTCAGCTCTGGAATACCATTGGTCGGCACGCCATTGCGGCTGCCGGCGGCGCGGTGCCCGGCTGGCTGCGGAATCTTGCGCAGTATGAGGCGCAGGGCCATATTCTGCTGCAAATCGTTGACATTCCGCGAGATGGCATCAGCATTTGGGCCGACGGTATCAATGAGGTTGTCATTGACCCAAGCCCAGTGCTTGGTAAACGGCTGACCAAGTTCTTTGCTGACTTCCAATTGAAGTTTAGCGATGGCAGAAGCCAGCCTAGCACATGTATCATCTGCCTGGGCTTTGCCGAATTGAAGTATTACTGGTTCTACGGCTGGTGGTTTGGAATTGAGACTCTGTCAATCCTCCTGGAGGATTTGGGTCGCATTTCCATCAAGCCCCACCTGGAAAGCGTGATCGATATTGATGGTCGATTGGTGCTGCACTTCCGTGCCGGAGCGGGCGCGACTGCCGGTGCTGGCCTGGAGCTGTATGTTCTCGGCACGCGCTGGTTGTGCGTTTGCTTACACTTGCCGTGGTTTAGCTTAATCATCGATCCTGGTTTCATTTCATTCCAGGTTTTGAGTTGGTCATGTTGTACGATTCAGTACTTCTATTTCGGTTGGCCTTGTGTGAAAAGTTGGGACTTACACTGGTGTGACAAACACTGGTACGTTGGGTTCCGCGGTACATATCCTGGTAATTGGGGCTTCGACGCGCCATTTGCATTACCACCGATTGTACCGTTTAGAGGATTGAACATCGCCTATGGTGAACATCATGTCTTCATCAGCCCGCGCATCCTGGCGTGTGCTGGTGGAAGCTGGAAGGATCCTGAGGTGTTCTGCTGGGAGATTGCGAGACTGGTCCCGATTCCGTTCGTGGTCGTTTACGCGATGCTGAAGTACTTCAGAATCAGCGCAGACAGTTGGACGGTGAGCCACACGCACTGATGAAGAGGGGGAAAATGAAAATGAATCAACAAGAACGAAGCGACAGGCGCCCGATCTTGGCAGTGCTGGTGGTCACGACCTTGATGTTGGCCTCCGGTCTGGCCAGCGCCAATGAATTTGCGAACGTACCCGGCGTGATTGCCGTCGGCAGCATTGAGCCTCCGGGCTATTCGGAGGAATCCGGTTCTGGCGGATATGAAGAAGGGCCGTACGAATCTGACACGTCCTCTGATTCGTCAACTTGCATCATCCCCAATCCGTTTGGCGGAGGGTGCCTGTTCGAGTTTTCGGAGCACGAGGAGGAGCAGCACAGTCACTATGACCGTGCGGCGTGGTACTACCATTCGGCTACCAATGACACGCGCAGCGGCTACTATGCCGATGTGCTTGGTGGTGTGTTCTTCCTGCGCGTGCAGTCTGGGGACTACACTCATGAGGAGTCCTCCGGTGAGTCGGGAGAGGGCGATCATTATGATCGTGAATTCTACGACACCAACATTGGCTACTCGGAAGAGCACATTCAGCAAAGCTCCTGGTTCCTGGACAACGATTACTCGGAGAGTGAGTCGTTCCAGGAAACCAGCGCCGAGGCTGGCCTGACAACCGATGTTGTAGAAGGGAACTTTGACGTGACGCGCCAGGAGGATGGACGCTCTGCGGAATCCGTCTCCGAGGATTCGTCGGATTCTGCGGATTCGTCGGACAGCTACTTTGGCATTCCCCTATTTGGTGAGGGCGAGAGTAGCAGCCACTACTACGAGCGCGAAGCTGAGGCCTTCTGGAACCAGACTTCCGTCAACGGCAACATCTACCTGGTCAACCAACTGGACGATTCGCGTGTTGAAATTATCGGGCTCAGTATTGACAAGGGCGACCGTGAGGAGTCTGGCTCCGAGGCGGGACGCGACGAGCAGCACGAGTACACGGACATTCTGGGCTTCAATCTCATTGGAAGCCGCCAGATCGATGACCATCAGTCGAACTACTGGTACGTCAACGAGTGGCTCTACGTGACCATTGACGCGATCAATGGCACGGTTGAGGGTGACTTGATCTATGACCACGGTGAGAGTGAGGAGAGCGGCTCCACGTACAACCAGGACCGCACCGATGTTTTGGGCATCGGCTTCGGAAGTGAAGGTGGGTCCGACTACTACCACTCCGAGGCCTGGCGGCGCGTGACTTTCGCCCTGGATGCTGCCGATGGGACTGCGGTGGCCGAGGTCGAGCACTGGGATGAGGATTCGCAGTCGGACAGTACGACCGAGGACAACACGATCGTGATCATCCCGATTGGCACCACCACGGAGGAACACTCGCAGGTTCATTCGGATGGCACTTCCATCGGCTTCGACTTGGGCAATGGCGAAATTCTGTGGTTCGATGCTGTGTACGAGAACCGTACCAGTTCTAGCAGCCAGACCGAGGATTTCACGATCGACCATTCGCCGCTGTTTGGTAGTGGCTCGGAAACTGTTGACGATCGTCGCGGAATTGATGTCAATGTCGGCAGCGGGGCCTTGGGCTTCGAGGCGGGCACGATGTACGAGGAGACTCACACCCGCGAGGAGAGCAACATTCGCGTTGGTGGCGATGACCTGATTGGAACGTTTAGCGAAGACGAGCACTGGGGCACTGAAACCGGTGCCTCGTTCGGCAATGGATTGTTCCAATTCAACATGGGTTACACCGATGGGAACAGCAATGACGGCGTGTCGTTGGCTGGCACCGATCTGGGTATGCGCAACGACTACGAGGAGTTCCATGCTTCGGCCGGCGGCAGCGTCGAGGACGACACCGGCACTGCCGGCACGTTGCTGGTGTATGGCTTCAGCCATGAGGAGCGCCACGATGATCAGACGATCTATGCGGGCGATTCCGATGTGCTTCGTCTGGACCAGACGTCCACGACCGACGATGTGACGCTGATTGTGCTCAATGGCATTGCCAGTGCGAACGCCGGCCGGGAGTGGAACACGTACACGATCTATGCGGGCGATTCCGAAATCGCGGACGCCAGTACGCAGACGACCGAGGCTGCAATTGCGGCTGGTCCGGCCTCTGTTGATACATCTGTATTGTTGATTTACGCAGATGTTGGTGACACCCTGGGCTTGGCGATTGCCATCGCTACTTGGTGCGTCGACCCTGGCGTGCCGTTGCCCTGGGATGTTGTGTCGGGTGCTTTGACGGCTCTGCCCGGTGAGGCCCAGGCTGTTGGGGCGATTGCACTGGCGGTCATTCCGCTGCTGTTGTGCTTTGGCGCGCCTGCGTTGGCGCCTGTGTTCGCCAATCCGTGTGTGATTGCCGATCTGGCCGCTGGGGTCGTGTTCGGCTTGGGTGGCCCCGTTGGAGGTTTGCTGCCGGGCTTCGTGACCAGTTTGGCTCTTGGCCTGTTGCCGGCTCCGGTTGCGGGCCTTGTGCCGGGCAATGCATTGGATGTTCTTGGCGTGTCGGTGACGGATGTTGCGCCGGTCACGTCTGAGGCTTTGGGCACCGGCTTGGCGACTGCTGAGACGGGTTATGATGTGGCCCGGGGCGGCATGGATGCAGTCAATGGCTGTTTCTGGGCAACGGTCCCCGAAGAGGTTCGGAACCCGCAGCCGATCTTGGCTGCCATGTCGCTGGCGCAGAACCCGTCGGGCAACCCGCAGGACCTGATCCCGTGGGGCATTTCACCGCCGCCGGCTGTGCCAGATCCGTGGCCGGAATCGGTTGGACCGACGGTTGCTGCGTATTGGCCGACTACTGGCGATGTCTGGACGCTTTACGACCAGACTCGTGTCACGGCGTACGGCATGTTGGACATCGTGTTCCGTGCGGAGTCTGTGCTGGAGACGCCCAGTAACCTGCCGCCGATTGATCCGACGTGCCCGGACACGTGCACCATTGCGGCTCCGTACGAGGATGCGTACGGTTCGCTGACGGCGACCAAGGATAATGCGTACGCGTACACGGTGGAGTCTTCGAACTGGGCCGTGGATCAAGCCATCCGGTTTGTCGTGGGCGACTAGTCCATCGGTTTTTCTCTTCCATTTTCCCTTTTCTTTTTTCACTAGGTTGCTGTGAAGGAGCCTGGGGGTTGGTACGCCATCTGCTTTGCAGGTGCAATGACTTGGCGTCTGTGCCGCAAGGGCCTTATTATGGCGTATCCGTTCTAGCTAATTGCTAGGTAGTGGGGCGCGACGGCGCCCCGCCTTGGCGGAGCAAACCAACCATCATCTCACCCTCCTTCCCCCCGCAAATTCCCTGGCCGTGATGGTCGCCGCGCACTGCGGCACATCTTCTGTCGCCCCGATTGGGCCACATTCCTTCTGACGCCGGCGCCACGAGGCATTTACAGCCCCGCCGCACTGTTTTATACGTCTGTCGTGTTCGAGGCTCGGCCTCGTTGTTGGTTGGTCCCGTTGGCCTTTGGTTGGTGCTTACGGGGACTAGTGCAGCGCAGGTTCGTAGGAGAGGATCTGCTTGGAACCCCAAACTGCTAATCGTGCGCCACGCACGAAGATCGTTTCAATGATCGTAATTCTGGCGATGTTATCGCCGATTCCGGTCCTTGGCATGGCTTCCGCCCAAGATTTGGGCGCGCCAGAAAGTCAGCCCGAGTATGCTGTGACGTTCCTCACTGAAGAGGAGCGCACGGCCTTCCTGGAGCTCTATTCGAAGGTGTTCATTCACCAAGAGGTGCTCCTAGAGGACACGCCAGGCGAGTATGCTGATTGGCATCCGGAGCTACGGATTGAGATGGCACGTGCCATGGTCCAGGCTCTCAAGGATGATCCAACCTACTCGGCCCGGCTGGACCCGGTCAATGCCGGTCCGGCTCTGGGCTTCTCTACCGAAGAAAACCCCCTTGTTGATTCTGAAGGCAACCCCGTCACGCAAGAGCGCGTCGACGGCGTCTACGAAGCCTTCCTGTACGGTCTGATTTTTGAGCGCGAGGTTTTCATCGAGAACCTCGAGACCCTCGCGCAGGAAACGATGGCTCCCGAAGACCAAGAGGAGGAAGTCATCGACCCCGATGAGCAGCACTCTGAGGCGGACAACGAAATCCGCAAGGAATTCGCCGTCGAGCCGCTGCGCCACTGGGCCAACGAGAACACCACTGCAGTTGTGCCCGATTACTTTGACGCCACTGAGCCCGTCCTCATCGACGAGCCTGGCATTCCTTTCGAAACCGAGACGGTGGACACGCCGCTTCCGGCTGACCTGCCGACGGCGGAGAAGCCGGTCGTGGAGATCGATGAACTGCAGGACCCCTTGGAGGTCATCACCGAGTTCCAGATCGACGCTCCCGAGATTCCCGAATTGGCGGCTGAGCCCACGGACTTGACCAGTGCCGTGATTACCAGCCCCATGTCGGCTGCGACGCCCGCCGAGTGGGCCGATCCGCAGTTCCAGTTGGAGCTGCCTCGGCTGTTGGAGTTCCTGCGGGACTTCGCCAACATGGGCGATGAACTGATCAATGAGGTCTTGGGCCTCGTCGGTAACAACCTCCGCATGCCGGCCAAGATCCAGGGCACGCTCGACGCGTTCCCCGAAGTGGCCGGTCCCGTTGCGGACCTCACGATGTCCGCAGCCGAGTTCGCGGAGGTCGTGCTGCCGCTGTCGACGCCCTCCGAGATCCTGGCTCCCGCCAACTTGCCCACGGAGGTCATGGACCTGATCGGCGAGTTGGAGCGCGAGGTGGGCCAGCTTCAGTTCACCGGAACCGTCAACGGCGAGCGCTTCAACGGTACCTGGTTCTCACCGGTGGCTGTGGATGTCACCGGCGACGGTGTGGCTGACCTGCTCATCCAGATGAATCTGGAAGCTGAGCCTGTGGACGCCGAAGATGGCATCCCCAACGCGGTCAACCGCGCAACCAACGGCGAGCCGGTGTTCATGCTCCCCCGCCTTGTGGTGGAGCGCATCAACGGCTACGTGGCCCCCGGCGAGGCCGCTCCGGGCGCCCCCGCGACCCCGGAGGTCCCGGATCCGTCGATCGACACGAGCAACCTGCCCCCGCTGTTGCAGGATGCCTTCGATTTGGACCCCTTGTCCAACGTGCCCATCACCCAGGAGCAGCTGGAGATCGCGGGTGTGGCGTTCGACGTTCCCCCGAACGTTGACCCCAACGACCCGCTGATCCCTGAGCTTCCTGACACGGAGCCCTTCCCGTACCACTTGACCGTGGTGTTCCACCTGCCTGGCTCGGATGAGCTGATGGTTCACGATGTGCAATTCGCGGGCAGCGCCGACACGCTGGATGTGATGGTGCGCGACGCTAGCCCGTCCATCGATGTGGCGACCGCTGGCGCCGCTGGTGCCTTCGAGTTCGCCACGTCCGTGCTGCACGACGATGACCCGGCCGGCGACGTGTCGAGTCTGGCTCTGTCCGCCGATCAGCCTCCGGTTCGTTTGACCGCTTCGTCCGCCGTTGAGCCTGACGCGGACATGGCCAGCCTGAGCCTGCGGCCCCTGGCCCCCATGGACCTGACTGCGAGCGCCCGCCGCAGCGATGCAACCGGCGGCTTGGCCATCATCGCCTCGAGCGAGGAGATGCCGGCGCTGGACTTCACCGTGGACGGCGACAACTTCGCTGCGCGGACCATCGAAGGCGCGGGAATTGCCTACGCTGCCCAGCGCTTTGGCACCGGCAGCAGCTTCGTTCACCGCGGCGTGGTCGTCAGTGACGCGGCTCCCGAAATGGAGTTCCTCGTGTCGGAAGACATGATCACCATGGAGGCAAGCCAGAGGGAGGCCGAAGTTCGTGCCATCGCCGGCGGTGTGACCAACGGCGTGTACGATCACGCCACCTGGGCCCACGTCATCGATGCCGGCCGCAACTTCGAGCTGGATGCCTCTGCGGGTTTGAGCTTCA
This sequence comes from Thermoplasmatota archaeon, assembly GCA_041624075.1. Lineage (GTDB taxonomy): Archaea > Thermoplasmatota > E2 > JACPAO01 > JAHFTW01 > JBFJVP01. Next base: position 12,580 of record JBFJVP010000003.1, read on the forward strand.
GCAACGACGCTTCGCCCCAGGTGCGGGCCGTTGTCGCCGAAACCTCTGCGGCCGCCTTGGCCGGCGAGGTCGCTGGCTTCCAGGCCAACGATGAGCGGGCTGCCTTTGGATTGCCCGCCGTGCGCAGCGCCAAGATCGTACCGGACGACGAGGGTGGCTTCATCATCGACGCTTCGACGACTGAGTCGACCGCGTTCCTGATGGATGTCGAGCGCACCACTGCCAATGGCTTGGAGCGCGAACGCTTCAGCTTCTCGAACCTGCCCAGCCGCTTGTCGGCGGAGATCCGCGACGGCAGCGTCAACCTGGGCAGTTCCGAACCAGTCGACCAAGTGGTCGGCGACATGAGCCGTCCGCTGGACGGCCCCGGCCAAGAGCCCACCCAGGCCTACGTGGTCCTGGATGACTTGGACGGCAGTTCGTCCGTGGCCATGAGCGATGCCAACGTCAACGTCATGGCGACCGGTGCCCTGGAATCGGGAACGGTTCTGGCTTCCAACGTCGTCAACGGTGCCGGCAACCACGAGTTCCTTGGCGTGTCGGGCAACCACATGCTCGCTGAAGTCCAGGACACGGCTCGCCAGTACTCGGCCAAGGTGACCGGCATGGCCAGCCTGAGCCCCGATGTGGGCGGCGTCATCAGCGGCTTGGCCGGCGGCATTGGCAGCATCGACCTGGATCTGCGCATCGACGGTCCCCTCTGCTGGAGCTTCGGCAAGCAGAACAACCGGCTGGAAGTGTGCATCAGCAACGTCCCCGAGCACATCTCGGTTGACTTCAACCTGGTGCCCCAGCCCTCCATTGGCTACCATGCCAGCGAGGAAATCAACGAACTGTCAGTCAACCTGATCGCCGAGGCCGTGGACATCCTGTTCTACGTTCGCGGCATCCCTGAGGATGTCGTCATGGAATTCACCCGTGATGGCATGGACTTGGTCATGAGCGACCGCCTGGACGCCATCGGCATGGCGGCCACCTTGCGCGACACGACCATTGCGGCGTTCGCGGAATCGATCCCGTCGGAGATCCACTTCGGCTGGGGCGAGGGCGGCATGAACCCCGGCATCCCTGCCGGTGACGCCATCGGCCGCGTGTTTGCTTCGGTTTCCCGGCCAGGTCTTGGCTTCTTTGCCGACATCCACCACCTGCCGCCCACGAGCTTCTCCTGGGAGTCGGGCGCCATGGATGTTGACCTGTCTGGCGACCGCATCGGATCGGTGGTGCTCCAACTGGTGCTGAGCAACGCGGATGTCTCGAAGAACCTGCAACTGTTGTTCCAGGCCCACGACATTCCCGGCGTGGCCGCTACCTGGGGCGCCGCGGGTGGCACCCTTGCCACCTCGGGAGCCCTTGGCGGTGCCAGCTTCCTGTTGGCCCAGGGCCCTTCGTGGAGGCCCACGGTCAGCCTGCAAGCCCAGATCGAGAACGTGCCCCAGATCACGGGAGCGTCTTGGACATCCAGCAGCTTTGACCTGCCCCTGTCTGGTGGCCGCATCGGCTTGATCGGCTTCCAGTTCAACGCGGCCGACATGGTCATTTCGCTTACGGCGAAGGGCGTGCCCGGCCTGCACATGGGATGGACCGACGCTGGCGGCCAACTGAGTACGGATGGTACGCTGGACGAGATCACGGCCTACTTCCGCAAGGGCTCGGGCGTGCCGTTCACCCAACTGTTCCTGCAGATCACGGACGTTCCGCGCCTGCAGGGTGCGACTTGGGGAGCGAGCTTGGACTTCGACATTGGCACCGCTCAGATCGGTAGCATCGTCTTGGAGTTCATCTCGGACCAGCACAACAACGCCAATGACCTGTACGTCCTGCTGCGCGCCAACGGCTTGCCGGGCTTCGAGATGAACCCGGCTGCCCGCACGCTGAGCACCTCGGCGACGCTTGACTCGTTGACCATGGTGTTCCGCAAGGGCGCCGCCTGGGCACCTTCGCTCTTCGTCAGCTTCGTGCTGGAGGGCGTGCCCCGCATCAGCGCCGCTTCGTGGGCCGACGGTCTGCGTTTGGCTTACAGCCCGTCCACGGCTCGCATCAACCGCATCGACTTGACGTTCCTGAGCGACGCGCCTGGAACCGGTAGCGATCTCTACGCCAACCTCGGCGCCCGCGGCGTTCCTGGAATCAACCTGGATGCCTCGGCGGGTGACATCGGTACGGCAGCCGTGCTGGACCAGTTGTACATGGACTTCCGGCTGGGTGCCATCAACTCGCCCACGGTTCACATGTTCCTGGACATCAGCGGCGTGCCCCGCATTACGGGTGGCGCCTTCGATGCCTCCGGCTTCGAGTTGAGCTTCTCGCCGTCCAACGCGCGCATCAGCAGCATTACGCTGTTCTCGCAAGTCAACCAGTACGTCAACCCCTGGGTGACAAACCAGCTACAGCTCATCGTGAGTGCTAGCGGCGTTCCCGGCATCGACATCGGCATGGGCGCTGGCGGCGGCACTATCAGCACCGCCGCACCTCTGGGAGGCCTTGGAATTCACTTCCACAATGGCCGTCTCGGGGCACCTTCGATCATCTTCGATGCCTCGATCCAGAACGCGCCTCAGTTGACGGCTAGTTCGTTCAACAGTGGCCGGCTTGACCTGAACATGGCTGGCCGCATCGGCTACCTTGGCATGCAGTTCATCCTCGACCCGGCCGGCGTGGCGAGTGACCTGTTCTTCTCCCTTGGCGCCTGGGGTGTCCCTGGCATCGATGTGGAGTGGGCTGGCACCGACGGTGGCATCAGCACGTCGGACACGTTGGACGCCATTGACTTGCGGGCCATTGTTGGTCCCCGCAGTGGCTTGAACCTGAACGGCGAGGGCGTGGCCCTGCAGTTTACTGCCAACAGCGTGCCCCGCATCACGGGCGGCACCTGGGACAAGGACTCGATCAACCTCGGCCTCGCCGGGCGCATTTCGAGCATCCTGGCCATCTTCGAGGTGAACCAGGCTGGCAGTGCCAACGACATCTACCTGCGCTTCCTGGCGCAGGGCGTGCCCGGCATTGGCCTGAACTTCGCCAACGGCGGCGGTTCCATCAGCACGACCGGTACTCTGGACCTGATCGACTTCCGTGCGATCATTGGTCCCCGCAGCGGCCTCAGTCTTGTTGGCAACGGCATCTACGCCTTGTTCCAGGCTAGCGGTGTGCCCCGCATCGCCGCCAGCCACTGGGACACGGACTCCATGGGCCTGAGCCTCAGCGGCAAGATCAACAACATCAAGCTGGAGATCTTCGTCAACTCGGGCTACGACGCCAACGACATCTACCTGTTGCTGGACGCTTGGGGCGTCCCGAGCCTGTCGCTCACCAAGAGCACCAACGGGTTCAACTTCAACGCCCCCGGCGGCATCAACTCCGCCGCCATCGTGTTCAGGAAGGGTACGTTTGCCTACAATCCGTACAGCTACGGCAACACCTTCATCGGCGCCTGGCTGCGGCCTGACGGTTACGGAACATGGTTCCCCGGCCAGCCGCAGTTCGGCATCACGGCCCGCGTCGCGGGCCTGTCGTCGGTGACCTGGAACACCAACACCTGGACCAACACGCAGACGCTGGGCCTGAACTTCGCCCAAGATCCGAGCCTGCGGGCCATCCTGGACCTGAAGACTGGCTCCCTGACTGCCTTCGCCGACTTGTCGGCCGTGGGCATTCCGCGCGCGTCCACGATCAACATCTCACCGGATGTCACCAGCTACTCTGGTACGCCTGGCTGCTCCGGTTGGCTGTGTCCCACGCCGTGGTTGCAGGGTGAGATCCACATCGGTACCACTGGCACCTCGAATCAGGTGCCTGCGCCGTACTGGCCCTGGCAGACCTACTCGGACCCGGCTGGCAAGTGCTACCGCAGCGGCTACGGCTACGTGCACTGCGGCATCATGGGCAACACCAAGCTGGACCTGATCAACGGTGGCCTGGCGACGAAGATCAAGATCTCGTCCCCGCTGCCCACGTCGTTCTCGTTCAGCAAGTCCACCAGCAACGGTGTGCCCGGCTACTCGCTCAACGCGGGCGTGAAGCTCGGCAAGCTGGACATGCGCGTGCTCACGTCGTCTCCGCTGCCGTACTGGCCGTACCAGCTCAACCTGATGGCTGTGGCGACGGTGTCCAACCTGCCCACGAGCCTGTCGGTTGGTCAGAACATGGGTACCAGTACGGGTGCCAAGCCGAGCATCACGGTGAACACCGCCCAATCGATCGAGAAGATCTTCGTCGGTGTGCGTCTGGATGGCAGCTTTTACGGCGATCCGGGGCTCATCAGCGTTGTCAATTCCAACGTCAACTCGGCGGGCTTCCCGCTGTGGCTGTCGGTGGAAGACATTCCGACGAGCGTGAGCTTCACCACAGGTAAGTCAAGCTATCAGACATCCAATTGCAGCAGTTGCAACGCGCCGGTGCCGTACTTGTCGTACAGTGCCAGTTCCCGTTGGATGGACGCCACGGCTTACGTGAACATCGGCCAGATCTGGAATACTGTCGGCAAGTCCGCCATCCAGGCGGCCGGCAGCGCGGTTCCCAACTGGCTGCGCGGCCTGGCCAACTACAACAGCCACGGCCACTTGCTCCTGCAGCTGGTCAACATCCCCCGCGATGGCATCAGCATCTACGAGTCTGGTGACAAGCTGGTCGTTGACCCGAGCCCGTACTACGGCGAACGTCTGACGAAGTTCTTCGCGGACTTCCAGATCTTGTTCAACGACGGCAAGAGCAAGCCCAGCACGTGCATCGTGTGCCTCGGCATTGCCGACCTGAAGTACTACTGGTTCTACGGCTGGTGGTTCGGCATCGAAACCTTGTCTCTCCTGTTGGAAGACTTGGGCAAGATGACGCTGGATCCCAACCTGGAGAGCGTGATCTACATTGATGGCAAGATGGTCTTGCACTTCCGTGCCGGGGCAGGCTTCAACGCCGGTGCCGGTCTGGAATTGTATGTGGCAGGTGCGCGCGTGTTGTGTGTGTGCATCAATCTGCCGTGGATCAGTCTGATTGTGGATCCTGGATTCATCTCGTTCCAGGTGCTCAATTGGTCATGTTGCAAGTTTGATTACTTCTGGCTTGGGTCGCCGTTCCACGCGACGGGTGGCAGCACATGGGGTGTGCCCAACGGTCACTTCTGCTGGTGCGATTGGCACTATTGGGTGAGGGCATCCGGTACGTACCCAGGAAACTGGGGCTTCGACTTACCGGTGGCATTCCCGCCGTACGTGCCCTTCCGCGGATTGAACATCCAATACGGGACGCATCACGTGTTCATCAACCCGAGACTGATGGCGTGCGTTAGCGGCGACTGGACCAACCCGGCAGCCTTCTGCTGGCAGATCGGCCGGTTGCTGCCCAACGAGTTCTTCGTGGCGTACGCCATGCTGAAGTACTTCAGCATCAGCCTGAACACGGGGAGTACGCACCACCACCACTGATAGGAGGAGAACCATGAACAAGCAAAACAAACCTGACAAGCAACAACTGCTGGTCACCTTGGTCTTGGCGACCTCCATGATGCTGGCGCCAATGGCTAGTGGATCGGCACTGGTAGAAGTCGACGGCGTGGCCGAGGTGGGCATGATCGATGCCCCCGGTTCGTCGTCATCGGAGGGAGGGTCGAGCAGCAGCTCCGGCCCTCACGAATCGTCGGATTCGGTGGACAGTTCGCGCTGTATCATCGGCAATCCGTTTGGTAGTGGCTGTCTGTTTGAATTCTCGGAGCATTCCGAGGAGCAGCACAGTCACTTCGAGGAGGAAGCCGCGTACTACTACTCGGCCACCGACGACGCTCGCAGCGGCTACTATGCCAACGTGCTGGGCGGTGCCTTCTGGGTGCGAACCCACTCCGGCGACTACGCCAACGAGGAGGGCTCCGGCCAGTCTGCCGAGGGCGACCACTACGACCGCGAGTACTACGAAAACAACTTCGGCTACTCCGAGGAGCACATCCAGCAAAGCAGTCACTTCTTGGACAATGACTACGCAAACGAGGAGTCGTACTCGGAGTTCGGCGCCGAGGTTGGCGCCGACACGGATGTGGTTGGCGGCGGCGTGAGCGTGTTGCGCCAGGACGATGGCCAGTCTGCCTCTTCGGCGGATGAAGCTTCGTCCGACTCTGAACACCAGGAAGACAACTACTTCGACATCCCGGTGTACGAGACGGGTGGCGCCAACAGCCACGAGTACACGAGTGAGGCAGAAAGCTACTGGAACAGCACTGTCGTTGACGGCAACCTGTTCCTGGTCAACCCCATCGACTCCACCACGGTGGAGATCATCGGCTTGCGGGTCGACCAGGGCGACCGCCACGAGACTGGAGCCGAGGAAGGAAGCGATGCGTCGTCGTCCTACACGGGGATTCTGGGTTTCACCCTGATTTCGTCGGAGCAGGAGTCGGACTTCGAGTCCCAGTACACGTACGTGGAGGAGTGGCTCCGGGTGAGCATTGACCTGGTGGACGGAACCGTTAGCGGCGACGTCGTCTACGAGCACGGCGAGAGCGAGGAATCCTCGTCCTCGTACGAGCGCGACACCACGGAAGTGTTCGGTATTGCCTTTGGCAGTGAGAACGCGTACGAAGGCCAGTCCAGCGAGGCTTGGCGCCGCGTGGAGTTCGCCCTGGATGCGGCTGGCGCTGCTTCAGCGTCGGCGGCTCACTGGGACGAGGATTCGCAGTCGAGCAGCACGGAGGAAGACAACACGATCGTCATTCTGCCTTTTGGCACCACGACGACCGAGGAGTCCAACAGCCACACGGATGGCACCTCCCTGGGCATTGACTTGGGCGATGGAAACATCCTCTGGCTGAACGCGGCTTACGAGAACCGCACCGACAGCCAAAGCTCGACGAGTGACTTCACCATCGACCACGACCCGTTGTTCGGTAGTGGTTCTGAAAGCGACGAAACGGCGCGCACCATTGGTGCGGGTGCCGGCAGTGGCGCGGCGGGCACTGAGGTGTCTGCTGGCTACGAGGAAGTGGACAGCCACGAGGCTTCCAGTCTCCGCTTGGGCGGCGACGACTTCATCGGCACCTTCTCGGACGATGAGTACTGGGGCGCAGGCGCCGATGGCACCGTGGCCAATGGCTTGTTCGTCTTCGACATGTCGTACGTTGACGGAAGCAGCAACGATGGCATCACCATTGGCGGCACGCCCCTTGGCATTCGCAACGAGTACCAGGCCTTCACGGCCGGTGCATCGGGCGAGGCCGGCGACGACGCTGTGGGCAGCATTGCAGTCTACAGCATCCGCCACGAAGAGACCAGCGACCAGCAGGACATCTACGCAGGCGACTCGACCATCGGTGAATTGGACCAGTCCAGCACCAGTGACTCGGTGAGCTTCGTGGTCCTCGATGGACTGGTGGCTTTCGATGCCAGCCGCTCCGTGGAGAACACGGTCCTGTCGGCCGGCGGCACGGAGATCGCGGACATCACCACGAGCAACACTGAGGCTGGCGCCGACGCCGGCCCCGCTTCGGCGGATGCTGGTGTGCTGGTGTTCTATGCTGACTTCGTGGATGCCTTCGCAGTCGCCTTCGTGCTTGCTACGTGGTGCGTCGATCCTGGTGTGCCGCTGCCCCTGAGCACCGTTGGCGGTGTGCTGGGTGGGCTCCCCGAGCCCGTCGGCGGTGTCGCCAGCACGGCTTGGGCATTGGTGCCCTTCCTGATGTGCGGCGGCGTGCCTGTGCCTGCAGTGGCGCTGGCCAACGACTGCCTGGTGGCGGACCTGGTGACGGCCCTTGCCTTCTCGACGGCGGGTGGCCTGACCGGCCTTCTGCCGCCGGTTGCTGGCGGCGCCGTGGGCCTGGGGCTGAGTACGGCCCAGGGAGGCTACGGTACTGCTCGCGGCGTCGTGGACGACGTGGATGGCTGCTTCTGGATGACCGTGCCCCAGGAAGCCCGCAACCCGCAGGCGATCCTGACGACCATGGCAACCATTCAGGACCCGTCGGCTGACCCGGCGGGTGCCATCCCGTGGGGCATCAGTGCGCCGTCGGCGGTGCCTGACGCCTGGGGTGAGGTTGTCGGCCCCGCGCTGGCAGCCCACTGGCCCACGACTGGCGATGTCTGGCCGCTCTACGATCAGGCCCGCATGTCGGCGTACGGTATGCTGGATCTGGCCTTCGGTGCTGGCGGAGTGGTTGGCAACCCGGCGATTCCCATGCTGGGGCCGATGTGCGAGAGCGCTCCGGAACAGCCGCAGCCGCCGGTGAATCCGCCGCCGGCCGTTGAGGGTGCCGCAGGTGGCGCTCCGGTTGGCTGGGGCGAGGAGACTTGCACCCCGATGCCAGAGCCGGTGTCGGTGGCCCCGCCGGTCGCGATACCTGGCGCCAACGTGCCGGAAACGCCTGACACCCCGGAGATGCCTCCGCTGATTGCTGGCCTGGGCTTGATCTAGGCCGGTGATGCCGGCGGCCCGGCTGGACCGGGTTGCCGGATTCTCTTCCCTTTCCCCTCACCTTTTCTAGCGCAGCCTAGACCTGCATCTGTTGCGTATCATCGCGGCGTCCCTTTGGCGGCTTGGCCGGGGGCCTGTTTTGCGGCTGTTCTCTCAACGCGGTCTCTTAGCACAGCGCACACGCGGGTTCATTGGCTCAAGAGCGTGTGCGGGTGTGTTCTTGCTACGTGTGGACGTGCCGCAAGAGCCTGTCACTCCTGTGAACCACGACGAACTAGGCTGCTGCAGCCGCTCCCCGCGGGATTCTTGCGCCACTTTCCACCGGGTTTGCTCAGGATAGCGGCGGCTCCGGGATCGCTGCCTGCTGTCGAGCCTGTTCAGCGTCCGTGAATTCCATGGGGTTGGTGAACGTGATCAGCACGCGTAGGCCATCGCGCAAGCGCAGGTCGCTGTAGTCACCCATCTGGAGAACGAAGGGGCCCCGGTCGCTGCCGTTGCGCTCGGAGGCGTAGACGGACCACTTGCGGCCGTTGCCGTCGGCGATCAGGGTTCCATTGTGGTCGGCCTTGTTGTCCAGCGTCAACACGCCGGGGCTGAACTTGATGTCCAGTGAGGCCAGGAACCCTGCGAGGGTAATGTCTGGCTCTGCGTTGGGGAAGAGGCCTTCGATGTGAATGATGTCGCCTCCGCCTTCCTGGCTTGTGCGCAGGTGTGCCTCAGGGAATTTGGTAGCAGAAACGTCGTAGTCGGGGTGGTTGAAAAGCACCTGCTCCCCCTTGATGAATAGGGCAAACGCCGCGTGCTCGTGCACGGGTTCGCCCTCCCCCTGGGAGCCTTGGCCATTGTCGACGTACGCGCCGTCGACGGCATCGACCCGAGCCGTGGTGATGAGGCTCCGTTTTTCACTGATGGCAAGCAGTACCCAGTGAGGGTTTTCAGCCAGCCTGGCCGTGGCGGGGTCGCCGCCCAAACTGGGATCCGCCGGGCGGAGGTAGAGGCTGAACATCACGTCGTCTGCTTTGGCTACCTCTGCAAACGCGGGCTGGTCCAAGGCTGTTTGGAGCGCCTCCGGGCTATCCGTGTGCCACGTGCCAAGGACTGCCTGCGTGCGGCCCAGGGGGTGGTTAAAGCCACCCTTGACTTCTGCCGTTCGCCCGTCCCCGTCGACGGACACCAACAGGAAGGACGGGCCGGAGCGGAAGCCCACGAGCCACATGGGTGCCCTTCCGTCTCCTGGGGCCGGGTCACGCGGGGGGGCTGCCCCGATGCCGGCTTGGTCTGGCCGCGAGACGTTGACTGTGTGCTCTTCGGCTTGAGCACCCACCAGCAGTGCATCCTCGCGCCACTCCTTCGCCGCTGGCCAAGCCTTCTCGATAGCTAGCCTGGCGGTCATTCCTTCCAGATTCTGCACTTCGTCGCCCTGCGCCTGCGCGGTTTGGGCGTCGTCGGAACCGAAGCAGCCAGCCAGCACGGTCGATACCAGAATCAAGGTCAACCAAGGGCTGAAGTGGACGCGCATGAGCATCGATGAAGGGCCGCCGCTACAAGCGTTTCGCGACGCTTGTGCCCCATCCGCCCGGCCTCGTGCCCGCGGACGCGTGGACCATCCCGCTACCGACAACGATCATAAAGGCCCCATACAATCCAGGCTAGCCTGGCTGATCCCGAAAGATCGGCAGGAACAGGTCGCTTGGCGGATCGTCTTGCCGAGCTACCGGAGTTGGTTGGTTTGTCCGCAGGTAAAACGGGGCGCCTACTCGGCGTCCGAACGCTCGCATTGTTGGCTGTACTGGTCATGATCTCGCCCGTGCCATTCCTGGCACCCATTGGCGATGCCGTGGCACAGGAAGAGGACCACCAGATCCAACAGCAGGACTACGCCGTCAAGGAGCTGTCAGAGGAGGCGCGCGCCGCCTTCGTCGAGCACTACATGGACGTGTTCGTCCGCAAGACGGCCTCGTTCGAGGACACGCCGGGCCAGTACCCGGACTACGATCCGGCGCTTCGCATGTCGTTGGTCGAGGACATCATCCAGGCGATGAAGGACGATCCTGAGTACTCGATCAAGCTGCAGCCGGTCAACGCGGGCCCGGCCCTCGGCATCTCCACACCCGAGGACCCCTTGGTTGACGCCAACGAAAACCCGGTGACCCAGCAGCGCGTGGACGATGTCTACGCCAACTTCCTGTACGGTCTGATCTTCAGTCGCGATGCGTTCTTCGACCACATCGAAGAGGTGGCCTCCACCACCATGTCTCCCGAGGACGCCGCGCCGCCGGAGCCCAATCCGAGCGAGGGCCACTCCGAGCAAGACAATGCCATTCGTCAGGAGTTCGCGACCGAACCGTACCGCCACTGGAACAACGTCGATCCGGCCGCGATCATGCCGGAACAGTTTGTGCCGTACGCGGCGGTGCCCATCGAAGAGGTCGGCGTGCCGACTGCGGGCGCGGATGTGCCCCAGGTGCCGGCGCCCGTTGACATTAAGCCTATTGAGATGCCTGAGATTCAGGTTCCCGAGATCGTCGTGGCCCCCCAACTCCCCACGCCGAGCTTCGACTTGGACACTGATGTCGAGACCCCGCCGTTGCCTGGCCCTGTTGAGATCGGCGAACTGGCCGCTCCCGGAGCACCTGCCGTGCCGGATCTGCCAACGACGCCGATGGCGCCGGCGCTTCCCAGTGTGCCGGCCATCCAGGCGCCTGAGCCCACTGTCGACGGAATCACGCTTCAGGCCGACAAGCCGGAGGTGCCGGTGTCGGTGGAGCGCCCGTCCGTGGATCTGATTCCCGTTGTCTCCGTCGAGCCGCCGGCCATTGAGGCCCCCAGTACCATCGAGGGGCCCCAGGCCCCGGTGACGCGCCAGGTGGCTATCCCGGAGCCGAGCGCCGTGTCGACTCCCGTCCTGCCCGGCGTTGGTTCCGTCCTTGATGGCGTTGAGGTTCCCACGGTCGGGCAGCCTCAGGATGTCGCCGAGCCCGAGAACCTGCCCGCCGCCGTTCCACAGAGCACGCTGGCGGCCGCACCGCCAGGCATGTGGCTCGATCCCAGTTTCGCGCTTGATTTGCCCACGTTGCTGGACTTCTTGGCTGACTTGACCAACCTTGCGGAGGACACGCTCTACGAACTCATGGGCTTGCTCGGCGAGAGCCTGCAATTCCCGGAGGAGATCCGGGGTCCGCTTTCTACGTTCGACCACGTTGCCAAGCCGGTCGTGGAGATGAACCACGAGATCACGACGTTCGAGAGCTTCCTGGACCGCGTGCTGGCGCCCGACGCTGTCACCGAAACGGCGCCGCTGCCTACTGATCTTACCTTCCTTCTTGACACGCTCTCCGCGGCCGGCGCCCAGATGCAGTTTACTGGAACGGTCAACGGTCAGCAGTTCAACGGCACCTGGATGGCGCCGGTGCCCGTCGATGTCGACGGCGACTCTGCGCCCGACCTGATCATCCAGATGACCCTGGAGCCTGTCGTCTCCAGCGCCACGCTGGGCGACGCGGTCGCCGGCACTCCGCCGGCCCAGCCGCGCCTACTGGTCCAGCGCGTCAATGGCTTCGTTGATGGCGAGGCTGGCATGGAGAGCCTGACCAGCTTGATCCAAGAGCTCGGCAACCTGCCAACAACCATTGAGGATCTGCCCGAGGACATCCCGATCACGCAGGAACAACTGGAAGTGGCGGGTGTTGCCACCCAGCGCCTGCTGGACATCCTGGACGCCAACCAGCCCGTGTCCATTCCTGACTCGGCAGCGTTCCCATTCCACCTGAGCTTGGCGTTCCGCATGCCCGGTCCTGGCCACTTGGTCGTCCATGACATCGAGTTGACCGGCGGCGCGGACACGGTTGAAGTTCTCATGCGGGACGTGGATCCCAGCATCGAGGTGGCGACC
>JBFJVP010000004.1:0-21146 GCA_041624075.1 Thermoplasmatota archaeon
CATCGTAGCGTCGGGCTTCCCGGATGCGGTCATGCAGGGGCAATTCGCTGCGAATCAAGCGGGCCAGTTGGCCCGTGGCGTTGGCTTCGGCAACCACGACCGGGGCGTCCTGTCCAACGGCTGCGGCGAAGGCGTCGCGCGGGAAGGGCCACAGCAGCCGGACACCGACGACGCGAGGGGAGCGACCCTGTTCGGTGAGGCGAGCGGCGGCCTCGCGGGCGGCTTCCACGGTGGAGCCCCAGGATACCAGTACGATGTCTGGGTCGTCGGCGCCCTCGATGACCAGCCCCTGGTGGGCTTCGTCGATGATGGCTTGCATTCGGCGCAGGCGCCGGTCCACCATGGCGATGCGGATCTTGGGGTCCTCGTTGGTGAACCCATTGGGACCGTGCTCGGTGGAGTTGGAGTAGTACAGGCCGCCGGGCTCGCCTGGGAAGCTCACCACTTGGCGGTTCGTACCGTCGCCGTCGTAGGGGTGGAACGTGCCATCCCACGCGTTGCTGCCGGGCTCCGCCTCACGGCTGGGGCGTACGCCGTGGCGGGCTGCCTCTGCAGCTGCGTCGAACGGCTCGACGGTCTGCTTGAACAGGCTGCACTGCTGGTCAAGAGCCACGAAGGCGGGGCAGCGGAAGTGCTCGGCCAGGCGGAAGGCTTCGCTGGTCGCGTAGAAGGCGTCCGAGACGTCGGTGGGGGCGATGACGACGCGGACGAACTCACCGCTGCCACCCTGAATCATGTGCCACAGGTCCTCTTGGCCGTGCTTGGTGGGCATGCCGGTGCTGGGCCCGGGCCTCTGGCAGTCGAGGATCACGACCGGCGTTTCCGTGGACCCTGCCAGGCCAATGGTTTCGGTCATGAGGGCCAAGCCGGGACCCGAGGTGGCCGTCAGCGCCTTGGCGCCCGTGAAGCCGGCACCGATGCAGGCGTTCAGGGCCGCCATCTCGTCCTCCATCTGCAACGCCGCTCCCCCAAGTTGCTGGAGGCGGGGAGTCAGGTATTCGAGTACGTCGCTGGCGGGCGTAATGGGGTAGGCTGCAGCGATGCGGCAACCGGCGGCCAGGGCTCCGAGGGCTGCGGCCTCGTTGCCGGACAAGAAGAGGGCCTCACCGGCTTCCGGTTCAGGCGCCGGGTACAGGGCGCCACCGAACCGCTGGGTGGCCTCGGCGTGACCCAATTCCAGGGCGCGGCGGTTTTGGGCCACCACGTCGTCGCCCTTGTGTTCGAACTGGGCGGCCACCGATTGACTCACGCGGGCCAGGTCGACGCCCATCAGCGCCGTCGAGGCACCCAGGGCAACAACGTTCTTGACGCGCTTGTTGCCGGCCTCTTCTGCAAGCTGGGTGAACGGGAATGCCTCGACGCGCGCGCCGGTGCCTGAGACGAATTGGCCGACTGCCTCGTCGAGCAGCAGCAAGCTGGTGTCGTCCAGGCGAGCGTCGATGCGGGGTAGCACCGTGTCGTTGAACGCCAACGCCAAGTCGATGGCTGCCGGCGGGCACAGGTGGCCTCCGGGTGTGAGGCGAACCGTGAAGGTGGTGTCGCCGCCACGGATTCGGCTGGGGAAGTCGCGCTGAGTGGACGGGCGCAGGCCTGCAGCGGCCAGCGCACGGCTGAACGCCTCGCCACCGGATTCCAGGCCTTCGCCCGCCGTGCCTGCAATCATCCATGCAACGCCGTGCCGCTGGTTCACGAGAAGGTCCTCCGGCCGGCTGGCAGTCGTCCTGTTTGGGTCATGGCCGCGTCCACGGGGCCCGCCCTCATGAACGCTTGCTCCCGGTTACGGCTCGGCGCCCTGCCAGGACGCGTCGCCCTCCAGGACCCGGTGAACGATTCGGTCAGCCCAATCATGGAAGCGGGGCCACAGGGGCACTAGGAGTGCGGCTGATGCAGCGCCCACGATCCAGGCATCTGCGTTCAGGCCTGCGTCGACGACCGCTTGCTGGATCCAGAAGGCCAGCAATGCCAGGCCGGTGAGCACGAGCAGAGCGGGGACCACGCGCCGGGTCTGGGTGTCCATGGACCACAGGCGGTGGCGTAGCACGCCGTAGCCAACGAACAGGGGGAAGACAACGGTCCAGGCACCCTCGATGGCGGTCGCCGTGCGACCGTAGTCTTCGCCCAAGGAGTACAAACCAAACAGGAGGCCGACGGCCACCAGGGGTGTCAGGAAGACCAGCAGGAACCAGCTCAGGTCGCGCTTGACTTCCTCGTCGCCCGTCTTCCATGCCTCCCGCGCCAAGGCGCCAAAGAGCATGATGAGGGGGCCGAGGCTCATGACCGCCATCATGTGGGCCACGAAGGCGATGCCCGTGGCTTGGACGTCGCGCAGGAGGTCGATGAACAGGACTTCCTGGGCAGCCACATACCCGGGCAGGAACGCAAAGCCCAGGGACATCACGATGAGCGACCGGCGGTCCCGTCCCTTGGGTGCCCGCAAGTAGTCTAGGCCCAGTTGAAGGGCGACCACAGCCGACACCATGTAGGCAACGCCCGCCAGGATGAACAGGGGGCCAAACGTCGGCTTGTCTGCGGTGGGCCAGAAGAGGCCAGGCGCCAGGACGAACGCGCCGACCAGCACGAGCCCGCCGGATGCATTGACGGCCAGCAGGGCCGGGTGGCGCCTGCCGGTGACGCGGAGCGAGCGATACGTGCCGACGAAGTACAGCGTCGCAAACGGCACGGCGATTTGCGCCAAGGGGTACAGCCAGTACGCGACGGCGAATTCGCCGCTGTAGAGCAGCGCACTGGCTACGTTGAATCCACCCAATACCAGAAGCAAGACCGCGAACGCCTGGTTCACGGGGCTGCGATAGTCCAAGCGCAGCAACCACACTGCCAGAACCACCATGAGCAGTGTTCCTAAGAGCCAACCAACCACCTCAGGAGCCACAAAGGGGCCGAGGGGCATACGCGTGTCCACTCCGCCCTTACCCAAATACTTTCGCGTTAGACAGATCGACCACATGACTCGCGGCGACCGGCGCGTTCTTAAAGGGGACCCGAGTGGCGCAGCCTTGTCCACACCACATAGCGGGGTGGGGTAGCCAGGAGATCCCGGCGGGCTCATAACCCGCAGACCGGTGGTTCAAATCCACCCCCCGCTATTTTTTGCCTCCCATCGCCTGCGACCCGGCGTCGCACGCGGCAGGCACGTCGGAGAAGGCCCATTGCCACGCCGGAGGCGCCCTAGAAGCCCTTCCAGCCATCCAAGCGCGAGGCCTGCTTCACCCAATCGACGAACTGCCCCTCGTCAAACCCATCCTCCGTGACGTGCAGGTAACGCGCATCCGGGTCTTCCGACCCGACCGGCGGGACCGGCTTCAGTGATTGGCCCCGGAAGAACGTCACTTTGACGTACTTCGTGAAGCAATGGAAGCTGAGAAACCAGCCCAGATCAGCGCTGCCGTAGAAGGGAGAATTCCACCGTACGGCCTTGCGCACATCGGGCACGGCTCGCTCGATCAGGGCGTCGAGGCGCCGCCCAACGTCCCGCTTCCAGCCGGGCATGGCGCTGATGTACGCTTGCACGGGTCCAGCGCCGTCGCCTTTGGGAATCTGGGGGTTGCCCCCGGCAAGGAGTTTGGGTTTTGCGGCGGGCTTGGAGCCAGCCATGTGGCGCCATGGCCGCAAACGTTTATCGGCGTGGGGAAACCGGCTTGGTCGCCGACGCCTCGATCAAGAAACGTGGGAAAAGCGGAGGAGACGCACAGGCTTGGTCTTCGGCGCATGGGCCCGGTCCGTGGCCGGTTTACTTGCGGCGTGCGACGAGCAGGGCGCCCGCTAGGACCGCGAGGCCAGCCAGGAGGCCAATGCCGGATGCGCCCTGGGACTCTGATTCGTCGGCGTGGAGCGTGCGGCAGTTTTCACAGTCGTCGCGGGTCGGTGCGGTTGCTTCGTCGTCCAGCACGGGGCCGGAGCACCAAGCACAGGAATCGTCACCGTAGGCGCAGACTTCACCGTCGCAGGGGGCCATGGGCACGTCGGAGTGGGAGCACACGGCGTCCGAGCCGTCATCCAGGCGGCAGTGGCTGGCGCCTTGGCAGGCTTCGGGGTCGCCTTGGTCGTCGCATTCGGCGGCTTGGGCGTTGAAGGCGAACGCGGAGATGAGCAGGAGGCTGGCAAGCGTCAGTAGGCGGATCATGTTCCTCACGCTGTACTATGCTGGCGGGAATCTTGGATGTGGGCAAATGGTTGGGCGCCGGCCATCCAATCCGGGTTGCAGCCGGGCATGGCGTGCAGATCCCTGGGCCACCCGGAGAGCAAGGGGCCCCGGCGCGGCGGCGACAGGGCTGCCGACGGGGACGTGCCACCGGATGGACCGTCGTCGACCCGGGGGCTCCACCCACCGCTTAGCGAACGCAAGCCCCTGCTCGTTGGCCCGCAACGTAGAGGCTGTTGCCGAGGCCGCCGCAGTTGACTGCGCCGAAGATGGGGCCGCCCTGGGATTGGGCGCCGGCGCAGACGACCACGGTCATGCCGAGCCACGTGACTTCGGGGTCTGTTCCGAAGCTGCATGGGCTCAGGTCGATGTCGGGCAGCAGGGAGCCCGGCGGGGGCACGGAAACCTGGGGCTCGATGTCGGGAAGGTGGTACTCGAATTGGACGCAGATGCCGAGCCAGTAACTGATGAGGCTGACGCGGGGGTCGGTGCCCTGGGGGCAGGGGGTCAGGTCGATGAGGCCGGGCATGTGGCCCTCTTGGAGGGTGACGGAGATGCACGATTGGACGCCGGCGCCGCGCTGAATGAAGTCGAAGCGTACGGTTACGTGCGGATCGCCCCAGGGTTGCTGGTTGCAGCGGCTGTCCAAGGCGTATCGCTGATCGTCCCAGTCGTGCCACTCGTAGCCTGGGCTTTCGGGCGTGGGTGGCGCCTGGGGTGAGCCGGACGCATCCAGAAGCGTGCAGAGGCGGATCGACCCCTCTCCAATGGAGAGTGTCCAGCCCTGGGCTGGGTGGCCGCACTGCGCTTCGTCGAGTCCGATGCCGGAAGGACCCGTTTGGGCGATGACGCAGACAGATCGACCTGCGGCCGAGGGTTCGAGTGTGCAGTCGGCTGCGGCGGGCGGGGGTACCGCGAGCGCCAGGATCAGGGCAAGTGCGAAGGCCTTGAGCGTCATGATTCGTCAATCATGTCCTGGTATTTGGCGCCTGTCGGAGTGCAGTCACGGATACCTCCGGCTCGCTGAGACGCCCATCATGCCCGGCAGCTGGCTTAGCTTTCCACCAGCACCTTCAGCCGGTCCATCATGCCCTCCCAGCCCTCGGCGGCGCGGTCGGCAGGGATCATTTCGGGCAGGCCCCATTGTTGGAAACGGACGAGGGTTTCGTCGCCCTTCTCTTCGAGCGTGATCTTGATCTCCATTTCGATGCCCATGGGGCCGTCCATGTCGAAGGCGTAGGTGTGCCGGATCGTGGTGTATTCGGTAAGTTCGAGGAACTTGATCTTGAACGGCATGATTTGTTCGCCGTTCTTGAATTGGTACTTGTTTTGGGCGCCGACTTGGGCGGTGAAGGCGCCGTAGATGGCCTCGGTGCCGGGCGGGGTTTGGTACTTGACGAGCGTGGCGGGGTCGAGGAAGGCGTGGTAGATGCGCTTGGCGGGCGCCTTCATGGTGCGTTCGATGGTGATGTCGGGTTTCATGATTCAACTTCCTCCTGGATGTGGTCGAGGATGCTTTCCCAGAAGATGCGGTAGCGAACCACCCAGCCGAATACGTCGGAGAGGGGTCCCGGGGCCAGGGTGCAGCGGCGCAGGCGGCCGTCACGGGTTTGTTCGAGCAGGCCGGCGCGTTGGAGGACGCGGACGTGCTGGGAGATGGCTGGCAGGCTCATGTCGTGGGGTTCGGCGAGTTGGCTGACCGTGGCGGGCCCGGCGGCCAGGTGCTCAACGATGGCGCGGCGTACCGGGTGAGCGAGTGCATGGAAGGTGCGGTCGAGTTGGTCTGACCCCACCCTTTGGTTAAGCATCTGCTTAAGCGTGAGCAGCTCAGACAGTTAAGCACTTGCTAAAGTCAGCGCGGGGCAGGGCAACCTAGTCACCAGGCCCACCCGAAACGTCCTCCTTCACGAAGACCCAACCATCTGTCGCAGGCGCCGGGCGACCCAAATCCTCCCAAGCCTCGGCCAGCCGATCCGCCGCTTGGGCATCGGATTGCCGCCGAGCACCCCAGTGCACGTAGGCAACCGAATCATCCGGCGTCACCCAGAACAGATCCGTGTCCGAAAAATCGCCCCGCCAGACCCGTTTGGCCGCCGTTGCGACATGAAACTCATACCCCTGGGCAGCCAAGGTTATCTGGCCCTCATGGGGTAACAACCCCGTTGGCGTGCCCCGGGGCCGCGCAGTGAATCCCCCCAACCCGCCAAGCTCACCAAATAGCGCCGAAACGCGATGCGGGCCCAAGAACGACTTGACGTGGTGCGTACCCGGCACCATCACGCCGTGGGGCCCGGCCATGGCATGGCCCCGGCCAGCGCCCAGCAGATCGCGGGCAAAATCCTGCCGGTCGCCAGGTTCCAGGTCAGTCACATTGGCCAAAAACCAGTGAACGGGATCGGTCAGTTCTGCGCCAGACGTCCACGCCATCACGCTCTCGGTGTCAAGCTGCAGCCAGATCGCGGGGCGGCCAGCCCCATCATGCTGAATCCAGCGGACCAGCCGCAACTGGGCTCCTTCGCCCCATGCAGCCCGCAGCCCGGAGTCGTCGAACGGCAGGGCCCACGGGAGGGACTCGCCTCCGCCCACATGGACGGTTTCAACGGACTCACTGAAGACGACGCGTTCAACCCTGAAGCCGCCCGGCGCATTACCAGGCGTCAAGGCAGCGTAGGCGCTTGCATCGCGCCACCACGGAGAAACTTGATAGTGGGCGTCGTCGAGGCCCGCGTCAAAGCGCCACTCAAAGCACCCGGAAAGGAGGACGGGAACCATGAGGGCCGCGACAAGCCGCACCGCGCCATCATCCGTTTGTGAGTCTAAGCGTTTTTGGCCACGTTGTCAATCTATCGACAAGTTGGCTACAGGAGAATACATTTGGTACGGCCAAGCCTCCCCGCACAGCCACCTGCCCCACGCCTGCGCCGCCCGAGCGTACCTCAACGGCGCACCCCGACGCAACCTGCGGCGACCCACAACCCCACCTCGGGCACCCCGCGACCCAAGGCACATGCCGAGCCTTCAGTGGACGTACGCCGCATCCAGCAGCACGGCGGGCGCGGGACCCCAGACAAAGGTTCGATCAAAGCCATCGTAGCCCAGCGCCGCAGTATGGCCATGGGCGCCAGGCAGCGGCCAATGGTGGTCGGTCCCAGTGTGCGAAAAGTAGCCTTGCCCCTCCGCAGCAAAGTGAGTTCCCCCGGTTGAATGCATGTCCAAGGCTACGGGTGAGAACGTCCCGTTGCCGTTGTCATGCTGGAACCACAACCGCACCCAGGGAGCATGGAGTTCTCCCAGGTCTTTGCGTTGAAACACCGAATCGTACGCCCCGTTGTGGTCGGTTTCCATGTGAATGTCCAACAGATCGCCGTCGCCAGCGCTTCGCCCCTCCACCGCCGCCGACGCCATCATGACGTGAATCCCGCCCGCCTCCAGAATTGCCGCGACATCCTGGCTGCTGGCGGCAACGACAGTTACTAGGTATTCATGCGTCGGGCCTGGCTCCCCGAACGGCGGGGTTTCCACCTTCATGCCCACAAACCCGAACACCATCTCCGTCGGCTCGCCCGCTAAGATCCAGGCGTCACAGACCACCGTCGCGTGATAGTTGCCCATGGTGTTGCCGCGCTCGGGAATGGGCCGCGTGGGATCGGGTATCTCCGAATAGGTCAGTTGGGCACCCACATCATCCAGCACGTCTGCCGGCTGCCACGGAGCAGGCAGCGGGTTCAACATGACCGGATGAACGCTATGGCCCCCACCCTCAAAGCAGCCCGTGGCCTCCAAACCCAAGTGGAGCCCCTGTCCAGGCGCCTCCACACCAACCTCCGAAACAGGCGCGTCTCCGGCCTCAAGTGGCCCGACGCAACCAGCCAAGAGGAGCAATAGAAAGACCAGCCAGCGCAGCACGCCACAGCCACCGAGGGGCACCACATGGCCGTTGCGGCAACATCCGTGCACTGCCCCCAGCCAAACCCCCAGGAGCCTGGACCCATGCCTCCCACGTGGAGCCTCGGCCAAAACACGCCCACATCGAAGTGGCAGGCAGGCGCTGGCGGTTTCCAGTGCACAGCACCAAGGTCGCCCGGTGCAAGGCGCCCGAAGCGGTCGTGGGCAGGCGCCACTATTGCCCGCGCTCCCGCAACAACATCCTCTTCATCGGCGGCGTCCCCCATCTGGCCGGGTGGCGCCCCGTTAGCGCCAGGCCCCGCTGGAACCACATCCAGGGCCAGTGGCGGCGCCACGACCTGTCACTCATGCGAGTTGGCGAACACCGGTTTTGGGGCCCGCGCCACCATGTGCGCATCTGGGTGGCTCCGGATGGCAGCCACGCAATCGGACAAGCCCACTTGGAGAACTGGGGCGGCTGGCCCCGGCGCCATCGGGTCATCAGCATTGACGCCGGCATGGAATCGGTTCGCCAAGCCGTGCGGCACGCCGCAAGGGACGCGGCCGGCGCGGCCACGGATCATGTGGTTGCCATCGACGGCACGCCCGTGCTGGTCATCCAGACCCAAGGCCAATCAGATCCCTAGAGTGGCAGCAGCGGCCAGGCCAGGCGCCAACTCCTTAATCCGGCGGTCGCCGTGGGCACCCCATGGCTCCCGGACCTGCGAATTCCCAAGACCTGCCCCGCCCGGTCGCCGCATTCCTGGAATCACCCCTACCCGTTGACGGCAAGCTCAACGGCCAAAGCCTCACCGGCGCCCAACTTGTTGCCGCCCTGAAGAACCTGGGACCCCTCGAACTCCTGGGGCACCTGGCACGCAGCGCCACGGACATCAGCGTCACCTGGCGCACCCAAAACGGCATCACCGGGGCCACTCGGTTCACCCTCGATTCGGACGGCACGATCCAAGCGGTCGCCGTGCGATGGGCGGGCCTGTAGGCTCAGGTTTGCTTGATGAGGCTCCGCACCGCATCCCAGGTCTGGGGCGTGTCCGGGTACTTGTGGGTGTTCAAGGCATGCAGTCGGGCTGCCTCCATCAGTTCTTCCTCCGAATCCGCCGAGAACGAAACAGAGCACGTGTTCTGGCTGGGGTCGTCGCGGCAATCAATGGTCATGCGGGTCATGGTTGATCTCCTTGGCACCGAGGGGTGCCGGGCAGCAGTCATACTCGACCGAACTAGTACCCATCGTCGCGGGCCAGCAAGCACAATCTGGGCAAGGCCGTTGCCGGCAGACAAGACCAAACGCACGGCCAAGGCCGTTGGCTGCCCGGGCATCAGCGAAGCTGGCGGCGTGCGTCGATTCACGCCGCAGGTTCAGTCAAAACCCGGCTCTGGCCGGCGCACGGGTCGGCCCCAGGCCACCCTTTTATTGCAGCGGCCCGCGATCACTTATGAGGGGCTGCGCCCAGGAGCACCGATGCACGCCATTCAGACGCGCCACTTGACCAAGGACTTCGGCGCCAACAAGGGCATCTTCGAGCTGAACCTGGACATCCCCAAGGGCCGCGTGCACGGATTTCTTGGCCCCAATGGCGCGGGCAAGACCACCGTCATCCGACTCCTGCTCGATTTCCTTCGACCCGACCAGGGAGCAGCGCGGGTGTTGGGCTTGGACCCGCGTCGCGACGCGCACCGACTCAAGGCCCGCATCGGCTACATTCCGGGCGACTTGGCCATGCCGACGATGCTGCGAGGACGCGAGTTCCTGGAGCATTCGGCGCTCCTTCGCGGCGGCGTGGACGAGGCCTGGCGGGATCAGTTGGCAAAACGCCTTCACGCAGACCTGGAGCCCCGCATCCGCACCTTGAGCAAGGGCAACAAGCAAAAAATTGCCCTCATCGACGCCCTCCAGCATCAGCCGGAGCTGCTCATCATGGACGAACCCACCGACGGCCTTGACCCGCTGCTGCGGGACCGAGTCCGTGTGCTGTTGCGCGAACACGTCAGCGACGGCGGAACCGTCTTCCTGTCCAGCCACATCGTCCACGAAATCCAAACCATGTGCGACGACGTGTCCATCGTGATTGCCGGCCGGTTGCGCACCCGCGCCCGCATTGCCGAGCTCATTGCCATGGAAGGCATGGTCGTGGAGGCAACCGTACCAAACCCCTCCCACGCCGGTCAACTCCTGGCTGGTGCCGGCGCAACGGGGTTCCAGCGCCGAGCCAACCGCATCCGATTCCGGATCCGCGGTGACCCGCTGCCAGCCCTCGCCGCGCTACACAGCCTCGGCGCCACTGACGCGCGCCTGCGACAGGGGGACTTGGAGGAAATGTTTCTTCGCATCTACCAGGGGAACACATGAACCAGTTCCGGGTCTTCCTGCGAATGGAACGAAAAGCCACCATGGCGTGGGCCCTGGGCACGGGTGCCTTCGTTGGCCTCATGGGCATCGTCTATGTGGCCATGGGCGGCAGCGAAGGGCTGTCGGAACTGGCCCAGGCGTACCCCCAGGAAATCCTGGAAGCCATCGGCGCCGACGACCTGACCAGCGTCCTCGGCTTCCTGCGTGCCGAGTTTGGGTCCCTGGGACCCCTTGTTTTCTCGATCTTCCTGGTAACCCTGATGACCAAGCACCTGGCCGGTGCAGAGGAGGGCGGGCGCCTCGACCACACTCTTGCGCGGCCTCTGCGCCGCTCCACGTATTACTGGAGCCTCCTGGCAGCCGGCGCGTGCATCTATGCCGCGATCCTGCTCGTGGCCGCATTGGCCGGCGTGGCCGGATTTGCAGCCGAAGCTTCAGCCAGGGAACTGGCCGGCATCGTGGGCCTGATGGCGGACATGCTACCCTTCGGCTTGACCTTCCTCAGCCTCGGAGCACTGCTTGGCGCCCTGTTTCACCGCCGAAGCCAGGCCAACGTCGCCGGTGCCGGCATCGCGGCGGCCCTGTTTGCCCTCGACTTCGTGGCGCGCCTTGCCAGCAACGCCCAGTGGGCGGGGTACCTCACCCCATTTGGTTACCTTGGCCGCAGCGACTTGGCCAATGGGCACCCGGACCTCGGCTACCTGGCCTTCGCCCTCTCCTCGTCCATCCTCCTGGCCTTCGCCGGCTGGTTCTTCTTCGACCGCAAGGACCTCTACGCATAGGACCCCGTCAAGCGCCCTTCTCGTGCGGCGTCGATGAAGGCTTCGCCTTGCGATGGCCGATGTCGCCATGGGCAGCCGGCCGCTCACGGGCCTCCGGGGCGTCCTGAAAGCTTCGGATGGCTGGCGCGGCCCGTAACCCGGGCCAAGCAAGCTTGATGCGACACCCCTGCTGCAGGGGCTCGCCACTGATGGTGCCACCGTGCAACTCCATGATGCGCCGGCACAGCGACAAACCCAAGCCGTGCCCGGCAACCTGGGAATAGCGTTGGAACGGAGCAAACATGGATTGTGCCTGCTGCCGGGTCAGTCCAGTGCCGTTGTCGTCGACCCAGACAGCATCTTCCACGCAGTACACACGCACCCGGCACCGGTTCTGTCTGCGGAACTTGATCGAGTTGTCGACGATGTTGGAGAACACCTGGGCCAACAGCGCCCGATCCCCCCTCACCGGCGGCAGGGAGCCGATGTCAAGGGTGACGGGCTCGGCGCCAAAGGAATGGGCGACCTCAACGACCAATTCATGCAAATCAAACGAAGCGATTTTGGGCTCCACGAAGCCCACGCGGCCGTAGCCAACGAGGCGGTCGATGAGGGCCTGGGCGGCATCCAGCCGCTCCATGATGAGCGAAAGAACCTCTTGGTCTTGGATCCTGGCTTGGGCCATGAGGCGCGCCTGGCGCACCGGCGCCTTCAAATCGTGACTAATGCCGAACGTGAGCGCCCGCAGGTCTTCGTGGGCGCGTGTCAGGCGGGCTCTTTCCTTCGTCGTTTGCCGGTGGATGTCGTCTAGTTCTTCCACGAGTCCGGCCAAGCGCTCGGCCACCGACTCCTCGCCGTGATCCCGGTGGGCGATAACCCACGCGTCGATCCGGGCGCCCATCAGGGCCCGGGGTTTTCCTTGGGTGTCGTGCACCGTTATGCGGACGACGCCCTCGGGCCATTGGCGCCAGTGGGGTCGATCCACAACGTCGTCAATGAACCGATGTTCGCCAAAGTGGGCCGTCCAATTGGGGCTTGCTTGCTGGATGGCGCCTTCGCGGGAGACCTTGACCCAGTAGATGCCCGGCAGCCCGGCGCGCAGCAGATTCTCCAAGTGCATCACCTTGGCAGCAGTTCCACGGCCCGCATCCCGCACCCGTCAGCCCCGGTCAGCTTCCAGGTGTCGCCCGAGGTCGCGAAGGCGTGACCACCAACGAAAACAGGGCCGACGCCGGCGGCATGCAACCGTTCGACCGTCTGCTTGGTCGTGTAGACTTGTGTGGCCAGCGCCGTCGACACGAAGACTGCATCTGGCTGGCAGGACCGGGCCATTTGGACGAGATCGTCGGTTGGAACGTCGGCGCCCAGCATGATGGCGTCCCAACCTTCGGCGGCGCACTGGTCGGCGGTGGCGCGAAGCCCCAGGTCGTGCAGGTTTCCCTCGGCGCACGCCAGAAGGAGCGTGCCGCGCCCAGTGGACACGGGAGCCTGTTCCCGCAGGGTCGCCAGGACGCGTTGGCACGTGGCGGTGGCGAGGTGCTCTTCAGCCACCGAAATTTGGCCTTGTGCCCACATTTCCCCCACGGTGACCATGGCTTTCATGAGTTCTGCGGTGGCGGCCGCGTGCTGCTGCGTGGTGGCGCAAGGCCCCAGTTGCTGCAGGGTTTGGCCAGCCTGGCCGGAAAGGAGCGCCCGTGCAATCGGGCAATCCCGGTTCACCGGCGGCAGGGCGGGAAGGTTTTGAAGGGACTCAATGGCTTGCTCAAGAATTTCGACTCCGTCGGGGCCGGTGCGCGCCAGTTCCCGCAACGCTATTCGCAGTACGCTGACGGGTACACCCCGGCTGTCCAGGATGCCGGCGACCCACTGGACGTAGTGCACAAACGCCGAGGGGTGGGTCTTTCTGGCGGCCTCCAGGAAGATGGCGTGAAAGGCCATGTCTTGGCGCGCATGAAAGCGGCCGCGTTCGCCCCATGAGGCGGCCAATTCGGGGATGGCGTCCCAGGATGCCTGGTGCGCCGCCTCCACCCTGGACACCATCTCGGGCACAAGCTGGGCAAACGGGTCCAACGCCATGCGTGTTGAAGAGTTCAATCGTACTTATTATTTGATTCAAGGGCCATTCATGGTTGCGTCACCGCCAACACCCACATGGAAAGCGACGTCGCACGCTGAACTGGCGGCAAGCCGGGGCGAAAGGAGGGGAAACGCCGCTGCCTGCGCGCCCTGGGAGCCCTTCAGGGGATGGGCGCTCCAGGACCTCGCATCCAGCCGGCCGCACGTTAGCGGACGACATGGCCCGGCCCGCTAAGTCGACGACTGATGGATCGGGATTCGGCAAATCGTGAGCAACTCCGAGGGCGCCACTTCGTCCGGGTTGTTCAGGTAGATTTCGTGGATTCGGCCGGCCTGGGTATATCCGCGGTCACCCAGGTACGCTTCCAGCCTGGCATAGGCATGCCCCAGACCAGCATACGGCCCCTCATGCAGCACCTGCGCCACAGTCCCTTCGTTGAGCCGCTTGCGCCGAACCTGATCAATCAACGCCCGATGGGCACCCGACCGCGCCGCAGCAGCACGTGCCGCCTCCAGGCCCGCCGAGTCGATCTTATCCGGCACGCGAACCAGCAGCCGCCAGTGCCACTGCTCGGGCGGCGTCTGGTGAACGTGCGCCGTATCGCTCCAGTAGATCGCCTCCACGAGTCGAATCTGGGCGGAACCCAAGCCTTCACCCGCCACCGCCCTCAACGCCTGCACCTTCGCGGCGTACTCCTCGCCCCCGGGCCGCCCCTGGCCCTGAATGGCCAAGTAGTGGCTCGTACCCAGTTGAAGGATCTGGATCTCCGTGGATTGAACGTAATCATCGTATTGAGCCTCGGCCATGGAAGAGTTTCGACGCCCGCGCGTAAAACGCCCAAGACCCGGGCCCAGCGGCAATCATCCCCATCCCCCCGCGCCCCGGCCAGCCCGACTAGCCGGACCCAACGTGCGGCAGCCGCAAGATGCACACCAAGTCGTCGGCTCGCCTGGACAACTCAAGGTCTCCGCCCGTTGCCCTCAACACCCGACGCCCCAGGTACATCTCCAAACCGCCCGGATCGGACTGACTCGGCACCTCGTACGGCGTCAGCAAGTCGTCAGGCGCCGCACCCTGCCAGCCACGAAGCGTAACCTCCACCACAATTTCAGAGTCTTCGACGCGCGCCTCGATGGCAACCTCGTCACCCCGCTGAACGATTTCCCGCACAAGCGCCTCGAAACGCTTGGGATCACACACAGCATCCAGCCGCGCCGGAACATGTGCCGCCACCCCAAGCCTGCCGAGAAACGGCGCCAAGTCCGTCGGCTCCTGATGCAGCGGCAGCGTCCCCTGATCCAATGCCACCAAATCCACGTACTGAGCGGCAAACCTCTGCAAACGAGCCGCATTCTGCTTGATCCGCTGGACCCGTCGCTCATCAGCACCCGTCATTTGCAGCGTCGAAGCATCAAGCAGAATGGGCGTGATCGGCGTGCGAAAGTGATGATGGGCAAGGCTCGGGTCACTGTGCCTGCGGGTCTGCCCATTGCCTTTGAAGAAGATGCCCACCGCTTGGCCCTGATGGTTTGGCCGGGGCGCCAGCATCAAATCCCACGCACCAAGGGGCTCCGTGACGGACTGGTGGGCCGCCAGACTCCTGCGGTGCACCGCCATCAGTCTGGCGAGGTCAACACCAGTCTCGGCGACGCAGCTGGCTCCCGCCGGCGTCGCACGCAACACGGAGCCATCGGCTTCGATGATGATTGCCGGTAAGGCATCCTGGGGTTCAGATCCCATCGGCCATTGCTTGAAGAGCGCCGAAAAGACGCCCTGCAACACCGTGTGCCGTTCCACAAGGGTCCTGGAGTGCCGCGCACGGTGAAGCGCATGATCCACGGCCCGGCGAACATCGGCCCCTGAGCCCTTGACGATGTAGTCAGAACACCCCGACTCCAGCGCGAATCGAACCAACTCGTCGTGCCCATTTCTGCTGACGATAACCACGGGTTGCTCGGTAGCAGCCAACATGCCCTCAACCGTGTTTCGACCCTCAGAATCCGGCAACCCCAAGTCCAGCAGCACCACGTCGTAGCCACGCGCCGCAGCCGCCTCCTTCAGCGTGGACACATGGATGATCTCGAACCGGGGCTCCGCCGCGTTCAATTCATCACTGATCTGCTGGGCATCCGTGGGACTATCCTCAACAAGAAGAACCCTAGTCATGAGACCTCCGCAGTTCAAGCAGGCGATCTGCAATCGACTCCCACCCAGCCAGCGTGTAGGGCTTCTCAAGGACGGCGGCCACGCCCAGGCCCCGCGCCTTTGCCCGATCCTCTGGTGATAGCGGTGCAGCCACGATGCAAACGGGAACGCGCTCGCCCCCGGGGGTGGCCCGGATCTTGCCAATCAATTCGAGTCCCATCATTCCTGCCAGGCGGTCGTCGGTTACCACCAGGTCGATGCCTGCACAGCCATGTTCCTGCAAGGATTCCCAGGCTGCCTCGCCGGAGTGAAAATAGACGATGTCGTCGATCGCGAGGACCATCTCGTAGATGTCGCGGTCAAACGAGTTGTCTTCAACAATCCAGATCATGGCAGCGGAAGCTCCAGTAGAAACGTCGAACCCTCGGGGCTGGTTTCTTCCAGCCGGACATGACCGCCTTGGCGCAGCGCCATGACGCTGGCCACGAAGAGCCCCAAGCCAGTTCCGGAGGCATCACCAAAATGGGCGCCCCTCTGGAACGGCTGGAAGATTCTCTCGCGGTAAGGCGCCGGAATGCCACCGCCGTTGTCACGGATCCTGATCTCGCCCACGCCACCCGCCGCGCGTCCAGTGACGGCGACCCGCGGTGGGTCCCCACCGTATTTGATTGCATTGCCGATCAAATTTTGAAGAATCGTATACACCTGCGCGGGGTCACCCCACATGTGCGGCAGTGCGCCCACCTCAAATTCCGCGCCGCGGGCAGCTGCTTGCTGGCTCAGACCGTCGAGGACATCCTGAACGATCTCTGCGATATCCAACTCGCGCACTTCGCCGGCCTGTTGCAGGCCCGCCATGACTTCGAATCCATCCAGCATGGTGCGCAGGCGGGTAGCGGCCGCCATCGCTTCGCGCACATCTACGTCGTCGGAAGTTTGTGACAGGTGGTCGAGCCGAACCATCAGGGCGCGCACCGGCTCGCGCAAGTCGTGCGCGACAACGTGGCCGAACTCTTTTAGCAACAAATTATCGATTTCCAATTGCTGTTGCCGCGTCGCCAGACCTTGTTCCAAGGCAATCATTGGCCCGATGTCGTGGGTGACGCCGACTGCGCCAACCACCACACCATCGTTGTCCAGGATTGGGTTGACGGTCAGTTGGACGTCAATGATGGCACCATCGCGCTTGCGCCGCTTGGTCCTGGGCTTGGAAACGGTGTATCCCCTCGCCACGTCGGCCATGAGTTGCTCCCACTCCTCCTGCTTGTCCGCGGGAACGATCTTGGTAATATTTTTTCCAAGCATTTCTTCGGCACTCCAGCCAAACATGTGCTGAGCTGCCAGGTTCCAGCTCAGAATGTTTCCCGATAAATCTTTTGTCACGATAGCATCTTGGGATCCACGAGCGGCAGCAGCCAGTCTTGCTTCTGCCATGTATTGGGCCCGCCGTAGGCTGGCTACCGTAAGGATTCGCAGAAGGCTCCGAGTTAGCGTTGATGCATCCAGTTCCGCTTTGGTCAGGTAATCGCTGGCCCCCAGTCGCAGGGCTTCAACAGCAATTTCTTCAGCGCCTTTGCCTGTGAGAATGATCACCGGCGCGGAGAAATCCCCCTTGTGCAGGTCCCGCAGGAAAACGAAGCCGGATTCGGAACCCAAGTCGTAGTCGAGAAAAACAACATCGAATCGATTCGTTTCCATGGCGGCCCGGGCCGCACGCCGATCCTGGGCCGCGTCCAACTGATAGCCTTCGGACCCGAGGGCTTTGTCCAGCACCGAACGAAGAATGCTCACGTCGCCTGGCTCGTCTTCGACCACCAGAAATCGCAGCTTGGACTTGATGACATCCTCCAGATGCGGCGCAACTTCGTTTTGCGACTCGCCCGCACGGTCCACTTGGCCTGAGCGCGCAGCCGTCATGTCGCCCCCGTTCCAGCACCAAAGCGGACCACAATTCGCCCCTCGTCGTCGAGGTCCATGCTGCCGCCGTGCAGCGTCAGGACGCGCCGACAGTAGGCGAGCCCAATTCCGGTGCTCTTGCCCACGCCCTCGCTTGTCATCACGCGAAACGGATGGAACACGGTGTCACGCATGGCGGGGTCGATGCCGGGCCCGTCGTCGGACACCCGGATGCTTCCGTCGGGGCGGGCCTCCAACCGGATCTTTGTGTCCGGGCCGCCATGCCGATCTGCGTTCTGAATGAGGTTCAAGAAGACCTGTCGCAGCTGGAGAGGGTCGCCGGCCACGGACGGCAGGTCGTCGGATTCGACGCGCTGGCGAATGCCCGGAATGGTTGTTTCAAGAATCCCGAGGGCCGAGGACAGCATTTCGTTGAGGTTGACGTTGTGCAACTCGTGCGGATTCAGGCTCAAGCGGGCGTACGTAACCAGTTCGCCCATCATGATATCCATTTGGTCGAGGGCCTCGGCGCGCCGAACCGGGTCATCGATCATGGATTTGTGACGGATGCGACGCAAGTGGTTGCGCAGATCGTGTGCCAGCACAGAGGCCACTTCGGCCAGTTCGCCGCGCCGTTGCACGAGTCGGCGCTGGAAGTCGGCCACGATCGCCTCCGATTCGAGCCGCGAGCCGGCACCCATGATGGCCACGACCTTCAGGTCGCCGATGACGTTGCAACCAATGTCGCAGAGCACGCCGCCGGGCCCCCCGGCGCGGATGCCAGACCACCATCGCTGCCCCGTTTCCTCGAGCACTTCTGGCGGAATCTTATCCACATCCACATCTCCCAGCAATTGCTCAGCCACTTGGTTGTGGAAGAGCACGTTGTCTCGCAAGTCGAGGGCGATCAAACCAACAGGTGCGCCGCCTGCGACCTGGAGCGCCAGGGCACCCTCCATCCTGGCGCGGCGCAAGTTGAGACTCTCCGTTTCTTCCTGGCGGTGGCTGCCTGCGGCGGCTCGAATGAGGGGCAAGAGGCGGTCGGCGGTCAACTCTGATTTGGGGACAAAGTCGACGGCCCCAGCCTTCATTGCTTCAGTAACGACGCTTTGGTCACTTTGGCCCGTCAGGAAAATGGCCGGGGCCCTGATGCCGCGCGCCCGAAGGTCCTCCAGGACCTCCGTGCCGGTGCTGGCGCCCAAGCGGTAGTCCAGCAGCAAGACATCGAACGATGAGACGGCAGCCAGCGCCTCGGCCGCCTTGGCGCTGGTGGCGGGGCTGAGACTGAATGCATCGTCGCCTGCGCGCTCGAAGAGGTCCTGGACGAGCAGGATGTCCTCGGGGTCATCATCAACGTAGAGGACACGCAGAGCTTCAGCCACGGGTCGCCCTCCCCGGTGTGGTGCCCACATCGTCCCACACGGTAATGACCTGTTGAACGGCATCAACGAAGGCATCGTGGGTCACGGGTTTGGTAATGAAGGCATTGGCACCGCCCGAATAGGTCCCCACAACATCACTGGGGTCCCCTGATGTGGTCAGGACCACGATGGGGATCGGGCGAAGCGTTGGGTTTTCCTTGATGGCCCTGATCGCTTCCCTTCCGTCCATGCGGGGCATGTTGAGATCCATCAGGATCAAGTCCGGCAGGGGGCCCTTGGATTCGACGGCGGCCTCCAGGGCCTCCAGCAGCGCGCGGCCATCTTCGTAGTGGTCAAGGTGGACCGACCGGGCAAGGTCCTCGAGTGCTTCCTCGGTCATCAAGAAGTCATCGAGATCATCCTCGGCGAGGGCAACGCGCAGCGGTCGCCTATCCATGGCCCGCCCCCGGAAGGTCGAAGGTGAAGGTTGCGCCATCGTCGCCGTTGCCAGTGATGTGGCCGCCATGTCGTTCGATGATTTTCTTGCAGATGGCAAGGCCCATGCCCGTGCCAGAGTACTGGGAGCTGCCGTGCAGGCGCTGGAAGGGCCGGAAGATGCGCTCCGCGTACTGCTGCTCGAACCCGATTCCGTTGTCGGCCACCGTGAAGTGGACGCGGTTTCCCTGTACTTCGCCCGAGATCGTCACCTCCGGCTTCTGTCCATCGGGTTGATACTTGATGGCGTTGCTCAGGAGGTTCTGGAACACCTGCTGCACTTGCATGGCGTCAACCCGGACCTTAGGCAGTTCGCCCAGCGAAATGGCCGCTCCCGTGGCCTGCACCCGTTCCCCCATGGTTTCAAGAACGTCCGCAATGACCAGGGCGGGGTCCACCACGGTTGGCTCCTCCTGGTGGGTTGAAACTCGTGAAAGGGCCAAGAGATCCTGGATGAAGGTCCGCATGCGCAGCGTTGCCAGCTTCATGCGTTCCAGGTAGACCGCCGTCCGTTCGTCCACTTGCCCTTCAAGGCGATGCTCGATGCGGTCTGCAAAAGCGATGATCTTGCGCAGCGGCTCCTGCAGATCATGTGACGCGATGGACGTGAAATCCTGCAACTCTTGGTTGCGAGTCTCCAGTTCGGCGGTAACTCCGCGCAGTCGCTCTTCGCTTGCCACAAGCCGAGTCACGTCCCGGGCGCTGCCGTACAGAACCTGCTGGTCGGCGCGTGCCGTCCAGTCAAACCAATGGTACCGCCCGTCGGCGTCGATGAAGCGGTTGCGGAAGGCGGTCGTCTGCCGTCCGCGAGCCAGTTTTCGAATCTCTTGCTGGGTCGCCTCCACGTCATCGGGGTGGACGTACTCCATGAACGGTTGGTCAAGGATTTCTTCGCGGCTCTTGCCAAGTACCTCCTCGAACCTCTGGTTGACGTCCTTGAAATAGCCGTCCGTCCCCGCGATGCAGAACATGTCTCCGCCCAGGTTCCAGAAGCGGGCATGGTCGATGGCTTGCAGAGGCGACTCGGAGGATCCACGTGTCGCCATGGCGCGTACGTCCCGTTGCCCCACGGCGTGGAGCGTCATTTCAATCTCCACCCAGCGGCCGAGGGCCCGCAGAACGCGTTCATCCTCCTTGGAGAACGTTCGGGGTTGGCGGTCGATGAGGCAAAGCGTGCCGACCGGCGCCTGTCCAGGGCTCTTGATGGGCACGCCGGCGTAGAACCGGATGAAAGGGTCGCCCGTCACCAGGGGGTTGCCCCGGAACCGTGGGTCGGCGTCGGCGTCGTCGACCACGAAGACCTGGTCCGGCTCAAGGATCGCGTGGCCGCAGAAACTGATGGCGCGGGAGGTTTGTGTCGCTCCAAGGCCGTGGTTGGCCTTGAACCATTGCCGGTCGGCGTCGATGATGGACACCAGTGCAATGGGAACCCCGAAGAGCCGGGCGGCGGCGTCCGTGATTGCGTCGAACCGGTCATCGCGGGGCGTGTCCACGATTCCCAGGGCTGCCAACTCGCGGAGTCGTTGTGCTTCGTCGGCTGGCAGCGCCGGCTCCGTGTAGCCAAGTGCCTGGGGCGCCGCAGGGTTTGCCACGCCATGGTTTTGCCTGGTCGACGCCTATCATGTTTGTGAGGGGGCACCCCACCCACGCTGGACGAGACGCCACTCGTCCCGCCGGGACTGTTGGTCCTGGCACCATCCGGGACCCCGGGGGCACCGGCCCCAGCGACCCCCCTTTACAATTGGCAAGGCACAACGGCTTGGGGGATGGAGACCTAGCGCCGCTGTGAAACAACAACCCATGATCGTGGGCCTCGTGGCTGCAGTCGTGACCGCAGCCGTCTGCCTGGCCCTGCCCCCGACAGCGCGCATGCCCGTGCTGGCAGGCTTGCTATGGCTCACCGTCGGCTTGTACATCGGCATGGCGCTCCTGGACACCAGCCGCAACACCGCGCTGGAAGCGCTCGGTGGCGTGCCCGTGCTGGCCCTTGCAACCCTCG
>JBFJVP010000005.1:0-21017 GCA_041624075.1 Thermoplasmatota archaeon
CTGGCCGCTACACCGTGCGTGCCACCGCAATTACCGAGGACGGAATCGAATCTGAACCGGTGGAAACCGAATTCTGGGTGTTTGAGGAGCCTAGCATTTTGCACTTGATGGAGGATCTGTTCGAGATCTGGGATCCCTTCAGCCCAAAGGATACGGGTGATTCGGTCAAGTATTGGGGCAAGTTCAAGGTCAGCGTTGATGTCGATTGGCTTGACCCTACCAAGATCCCCGGCGCGGGCATCGCCCGCCGTGCCCTGAATTTGGTGGCGAAACTGGGTTTGTGCCTTGACCAAGAGGATGATTTCAGCTTCAAATTCAGTGCGGAATGGGGGCACGAGGCGGATTCCGCCAAGAGCGAATGGACGACTGAATTATCGCTTGGTGGCAGCTTCAGCTTGCTCGGCCAGAGCGCAGGTGCTTCTGGCAAGGGAGCGGGAACATGGACGTTCGCCAGCGGCGATTGGAGGCTTTCAGGCTTGAGCGCGTCGGCGAGCGCCGGCTTTTCATTATCATGCAATATTATCAATGCCTTGATCAGCCTGATCAACACGTTTGCGCCGGGCGTGGGTACAGCCATCGTCAATTTCAATAAACAATTCGAAGTCGTGGCTTTTGTTCTCAGCATCGGTCCGAAACTGTCTGTGAAGTTGTCCTTCAAGAGTGGCATGCCGTTGCTTCTGGACGTCCTTCCCTTGGAGGAGGCGACCCTTGGCGTGAGTGCCGAGGGAAGTGCTGAAGCGAGCGTCGGATTCAAGAGCGTGGCGCGCGCCGGGGCGACGTTCAAGGGCGACTTCATCGTCCAGGGGGGTTACACTGGTGAGCCGCAACGGATCGGGTTGACCAAGATCGGTTTCTGTTCGTCCGGGTGCGGTCTGGAGGTCTGGGCGAAGGTGAAATTCTGGTGGATTGAAGCTGAAAAAACCTTCGTTGACGAGAAGATCTTTGACAAGGGTGAACTGATTTGGCCCAAGTCTGGCTCCAGTAGTTTGGCGGCGGGTGTCTATGCTGTGCCAACGGTCGAGGATCGGGTAACGTACACGGGCCAGGCGCCGCCGCCGCATGTTTTCTTGGCCGATGATTCGTTGGCATCGGGTCTCCCGGCCGAGCGTGCCACGGCGGCGCTCGCCGTGGATGGCCTTGGCAATGTGGTGATGCTGTACGATGTGGACAACTTCGCCCAGCCGGTTACTGGAACACCGGATATCGGTGGCGCTGAACTGCGCGACGGTTCCTGGACTAATGGCGTCCAGTTCGCCAGCCCGTTCGTCGATGCCACGCCCCAGATTGCCTTGAACGCCGATGGCCGGGGCATTGCGGTGTGGGAACGGATCACGGACGAGTTGCAGCCCACCGACAATCCCATGGATCACTTTGGCAGCACGCGCATCATGTACTCGATGCGTGACGCCGAGGGTCAGTGGACGGCGGCCCGCCCCATCGCTGGCGGCGGCATGCAGTTTGCGCCCCGGGTGGCCCTGTCGGATGACGGGCTGACGGCTGCGGTGAGCTGGATGGAGGACCTGGATGGTGACATTGAGACCCCTGACCGTGTGCCCGTGGTGGCTGGCATCGTGGACGGCGTTCGCCGCAGCCTTGAGCGCTTGGACAAGCCCGGTGCCTACGGTGATGCGCCCAACGTGGTGGTGTTGCCCGGTGGCTCCGCCCTGGCTGCCACGATCTCCTTGGACGATGATGGCGGCACCAAGCTGGATCTGCGGGCGGGCAATCTGGCAACGGGTTCCTGGAGTGGGCCGCTTCCGCTCGCATTCCAGGACACGGCGCCTTCGACGCCCCGGATGATCCTGGATGCCTCGGGTTTGACGGTGAGCTGGATCGAAAAGGCGGGCGGCAGCCACCAATTGGTGGCCCGCACGGCGCCTGGTGCAGCCGTCGAGGAGTTCCTCGCCAGTCGGGATCTGGGTGTCCTTGAACCGGGTGCCTTGCCCCTGGGTCCGCGTACCGAGATCTTGCCGGATGACGGCCTGGACCACTTCCTGGTGGATCTGGATGTGGTGATCGATGGCGCGGGCGTGCACACATACGTGTGGTACGATCCGTCCCAGGGCGCCGTCCAAGCCGTCACCTACGACCCTGAGCGCACGGACGCCGTGGCCGGCGCTACGGGCTTGGTCGATGAGGCCGCTGGCTACGTGCCCGATGCGCCCAACGTCGGCAAGTACCTGCCCGTCCTGCCAGAGGAGGCCGACGAGGCTTCGGCAGCCGAGGCTCCCGAGGTAACGGCGCCCCAGTCGACTCCTGGCATCGTGAGTCTGGCCGAGGGTCGCTTCCGCAGCGTCGATGCCAGTTACCGTGCCACCACGGATTCGGTGCTCGTCGCGGCCACGCGTGAGGCCGGTGACGCCATGGACTTGCTGCTGCTGGAGCGGTTCCTGGGCGGCGACCCTGAAGTGCTTGACGTTCGCTCCGAGCCAGCCAACCCGGCTCCGGGCGAGGCCGCCCGCGTCTTCGCGGTGGTCCGCAATGCCGGCGAGCGGCTGTTGCAACCTGTTCCGGTGACCTTCACGTCCAACGACGCGGTCATCGGCGTTGGCCAGACACCGGTCCTCGATGCGGGCCAGGCGGCGGAGGTCGCCTTTGATTGGACTGTGCCCAACCAGCAGTGGTCCAACTTGCTGCGCGCCGAGGCCGACCCGTGGGACGCATTGCCTGACACCGACCACTCCAACGATTTGGCTTCGCGCCACGTGACGCTGCCTGATCTGGCCATCACGGATGTGGTGTCGTCGGCGGTGGCTGGCGGCCTGGAACTGGTGGCGACCGTTACCAACGAAGGTCCCTTGCCGGCGCCGGCCAGCCGGGTGGTGTTCGTGGATCAGGACGGAACCGAGATCGGTGCGGCCCCTGTGGCCGCGCTGGGCCCTGGCGAGTCGGGTGCTGCGGCCGCAGGTATTCCCGCCAGCCGCTTGCAAGGCGGCGTCAACTTGGTCACGGCCACCGTGGACACCTCGGGCTTCACCGACTTCGACGCGGCCAACGACGCTGGCGACGGCGCGGTCAACGTGGCTGCCGACTTGGCGCTTGAGGCCATCCGGCTCGGAGATGTGGTGCGCGGCCAGCCAGCGACCCTGTTGGCGACGGTCCGCAACGATGGTTCGCTGGCCAGTGGTCCGACGGAGCTGGTGGCGTCCATCGGTGAGAGCGAGGTAAGCCGCGTGTCCGTGCCGGGCCTTCAGCCGGGTTCGCAATCCGTCGTGCGCGCCTCCTTCCTACCTCCCGACGGGCCCCAGGTGCTGCGCGTGGAAGTCAACCCCACCCTGCAAGCCGTGGAGCGATCGACGACCAACAACGTGCAATTGCTGCGCTTCGAGGCGCAGGCGGCACCCTTTGCCTACGTGGACGAGGCCAGCCTGTCCTTCACGAGTAACGGCATCGTGGCGCGCGTGCACAACGGCGGCGAGAGCCTGCTGTCGGTGGCGAACTTCGCCGTCTACCACGGCGATCCCAAGGATCGACCCGAGTACGGCAAGTTGTTCGTCACCCGAGTGGACAACCTGTTCACAGTGGGCGGCGTCAGCGGCGTTGGCGGGTTTGACACCGGTGCGGCTTCGATTGCCAACAATGCCTTGGTGATCAAGGAGACCTCGCCCGACAAGCCGCAAACGGAAACCTACCTGAGTGACCTGGCGGCGGGCGAAACCATCAGTCTGCGCCTGGATCCCTTTGGCACGCTGCTGGACGAGGCGCTGGACCACATGATCGTGAAGAAGCCCCTGGTGAGCATCTACAGCCCATCCCACCCTCGCCCGACCGAGCCCCGCACCGGCAGCACGGCCGAGTTGAGCTTCAGTACCATTGCCGGTCGAAGCCTGGAGGGCTTCTCGGTCGTCGTGGATCAGTCACCGGACACGGTGCCTGACACGGTCATCGACCAGGCGAGCAGCACCCTCACGGTTTCCGGCTTGTCGCCGGGCACCACCTGGGTGCACGTGCGCGCCAAGTTGGCCGACGGCTGGACCGCCACCGATCACTACCCCCTGCGGGTGGCATCGGCAGACACGGATCCCCCGGAGACAACACTGATTGCACGGGCGCCTTCCGTACGCACGGACACCACGATCACGGGCACGGCTGCAACCCAGTTCGTTCTGGATGGCAAGGATGTGCGCAGCGGCATTGCCGCCACGTACTACGCCGTCAATGGCGGCGCAGCCCAGGCGGCGACCACGTTCCAGCTGCCGGTGGGAACGCACGCGGTGGAGTACTGGAGCGTGGATGGCGCCGGCAACCAGGAGGCGCGTCGCAGCATCGGTGTGGTCATTGAGGCCACAACCGACCAGGCGGCACCGGTTACCCGCCTGGCCGTCGATCCTGCGCCAGTGGCTGGTCTGGCGGGCGATGTCCTGCCCGCCGGCGCGACATTCTCGGTGGCTGCCGATGACGTGTGGGAGCACCAAGTGGCTGCACCCAGTGGCGTCAGCACCACCTGGGTCGATGTCGATGGCACCGTGGCTGCCGTCTCGGGGGCCTTTGTGGGCCCCACGCAGCCCGGGTCGCACACGATCCGGTTCTGGAGCGAAGATGCTGCTGGAAACGTGGAGTCGGCCTCGTCGTACACCTTTGAGGTTGACGTAGCGGCACCCAGCGCGACGATTCTCAGCCACCAGGAAGACGACGTGCTGGTTGGCGAGACCACATTCCAGGTTCGCGCCATCGACGACCGCGCCGGCATCCAGGCGGTCCGCCTCTACCGCGAAGGGGACTACATTGGAACCGCCGAGGCCGTGGGCAACCTGTACGAGTTGACGGTTGACACGTCCCTGTGGCCGGCGGGCAACAACGGGGTCACGGCACGCGCCACCGACCGCCTCGGACACGAGGCGACCGACAGTGTTCGTGTGTACACGGTGACACGCAGCGTGACGGTCGTGCCCGACGCCGAGGAGAACCTTGCCCAACTTCTTCCCCATGACGTTCAGGAGGCTCGCCCATGAGGACTACCAGCGTGGCGGCAGTCGTCGCCTTGATGATGCTAGCGCCCGCAACGGGCTCCCACTTGCCGGCGGCCATTGCCCAGCACGACCCGGACGGTGGCACCAGCCTGCGGTTGTTGATCGATGACGCTCGTGGCGGCACCTACGATTACACCCGGGCGGACATCACAGCGAGCAAGAACCTCGCCGCCGCCTTCCTGTCTGGCCTCAACCACCCCGTCACCAACACCGTTGCCAACGGCTTGCGGGACGTGGATGCGCCCATCACGGAACTGGGCGCCTATACCCATTCCTGGACCCGCGCCGGCGCGCCCATGTTGACCGTGGGCATGTACGCCGTGCACCAGACGGCTGGCATGCACCGCGTGCCCCTGGTGATCCTGGAAAACATCGCCGCCACCACCGACGTGTCGCCTCTGTTGATGCAGTTGGTCCTCAACGAGGCGGGCGACTTCGTGACCCAGGTGGTGCCGTTCATCACGGAGATGGCACTGGTTGACAGTACCTTCCAGTTCCAGACCTACCCGCCGTTTTCCTCGGTGGATTCGTTCCGGGACTACCCAACCATCTACGCCTGGACCGTACACAAGCAGGAAGGCGGCCGAGACATCTGGCAGGGCTTCTACCTGGCCCGCATCGGCGGCGCTGGCGGTGCCACCAGCGGACCTGGCAGCTACGACGCGCACAAGCGAATGGACATCGGCGTGGCCCTGCGCATCGACGGCAACACCCAGCGCGCCGCAGGCATGTACATCGAGACGACACTGGAGCGCCAGGCCACGTCAACCAGCCAACACGCCGGCTACCGGTTCACTCTCGGCAGCTACTCGGATGCCGCGGGCTCCGTGCCGCTGGCCACCATCGACGCCGACGACGACCGCATGGATGCCAACGGCGACCTCTTCGGCGAGCCCCAGGAGCAGGCCACGCGCATGTCGTTTGGCACCTGGGCCAACGGTGATTACGTGCCCCTGCTGGGCATGGAGACCATCGCCACGCACCGCAAGTACACCTGCCCGGAGCAGCCCGCCGACCAGCCCAACCGGATCACGGCTTGCATCGAACAGGAACGCATCACCAGCCTCGGCACGTTCGTGGATGGCGCGTACCTGCCGCTAGCGGGCCTGCGGTACCACGGCGAACGCATGCCCTTGGTGGCCTGGTCCACGGTGTGGCTCAACGGTGGCGGACCCGGCGCGCAGAACGCAGGCGACTTCGAGATCGACATCGGTACGTTCCTTGACGGCGACTTCGTTCCCCTGGCCGGCGCCCATTACGATGACAGCTTCTCGGACGCGCGGCGCGTGTTCCAGATGATGATCAGCGTTGGAACCCACACGCCCTTGGGCTTCCAGCCGCTGGCTGCCGTCACTTACGACGGGGACTTGCCTCTGGTGACCACGGCGCCGGGGCTCACCCAGGATAACCGCAACCGGGCGGTGCCATGGATGACTTCGGCGGGCACCTTCGCCCTCGACCGGTACGTTCCCCTGATTGGCGTGCGTTACCTGCCGGTGGCCGAGGATGGCCAGTACGGACACCAGCACCAGATCGCCATCGGTACCTTCCTCGCAGATTACCACTTGTTTGTGCCTTTGGTTGGCGCCCAGTGGGACGGCGTGCAGGGACCCGTGCAGTGGAGCGTCGATGCGGCCCTGGGTGGCGGCCTGGGAGCGGCAGCCGGCGCCGTGGATGTCAACGGCGGCGTCTTCGTGCTGGGCACCTACCACCACGTCGTTGGCATTGAGAGCCGAGACGACTACGACAGCACCGAAGGTGAGCATGCGGCGGAGCAGTCGATCGTGGCCGGAACCTACGGCCTGGATGGCTCGTTCGTGCCCCTCGTGGGCGTCATGTACGCCTCCGAGGACGATTTGGTTGGCGCCGTGGGCGCCGCCAATTCCTTCGACGACGACGATCCCCTGCGCGTGACTGCTGGCATCTTCGTGGCAGGCGAGTTTACGCCCGTGGTGGGTGCGACCCACGAGGGCCCCGAGACGTCCCTCACGGTGCTGCCCAGCGCCTATTAGCGCACCGCGCCAGCCCCTGGACTTGCCTGGCGCACACCAGGCATGTTTGGCCCCCTTTTCCCCTCCTTGCCCTTAACCCCTACGGGGGGGTTGGTCCGTGGCTGGGCCTAAGGCCTTCCAGGCACCCCTAAGAGTGCTTGAGCCTCACAATCAGTGCATGGGACCGCCCGATGCGTGCCAGGCGCGCTTGGGCGACGGTGAACCATGCCAGAATCTTACTTGCTGCCCGACGAGGACGAACGCCTGAAGGCGCTGCGCTCCCTGGGCCTTCTCGATACCCAACCCGAAGAACGCTTTGACCGGGTCACGCGGCTGGCGGCCCAGTTGCTGGACGTTCCGGTAGCCATCATTTCGCTGGTGGATCGGGATCGGGAATGGTTCAAGTCGGTGCATGGCACGGCCCTGCGCAGTACGTCGCGCCAAAACTCGCCTGCCAGCTTGGCCCTGCGGGAGTCAGTTCCCCTGATTCTCCCCAACCTTCAGGCCGACGACCAGTGGCGCGACTATGGCTTGCTTGAAGTCCACCGGGACCTTCGTTTCTACCTGGCCCGGCCCCTGCACGGACCCGGCGGCTACCTCATCGGCACTTTGACGGCGCTGGACTCAAGGGCAAGGCGGCCCACGCCGGCGCAGATGCAGGCCCTGGAGGACTTGGCCCGCATTGCGGAGCACGAACTCAACGCCGGCAACATCCTGGCGGCTCGGGAGCAACTCAACGACGTGCGCGCGCAGGTTGCCAACGAGGGGCGGTTCCTGCAGAACGTCATCGACCAATTGCCCGTGCAAGTGGCCGTACTGGACAGTGCGGGGCAGGTGGAACGAATCAATGAGGCCTGGAGCCGCTTCGCCTCCGAAAACGGCATGGCCAATCCTGACTTGGCCATCGGCCGCGCCTACACGGACGTGGTGCAAGGAGCCACGGGTGAACTGGCCAAGCAGGCCTGGCGCGTAGGAAACGTGCTCAAGGAAGTCCAGGCCGGCCGCCGCGACCATGCCTCCATGGACCTTGCATGCCATACCCTGGATGGTCCGCGCTGGTTCCGCGCCGAGGTGTTTCGCGAGAGCGGCCGCGGCGACACACGAATCGTCGTCGTGCACGAGGACACCACCGACGCGCACCTGGTTGACGACGCCGAGCGCACAGCGCTTGAGCAACAGATGGAGCTTCAGCAACTCAAGGCCATGGACCGCTTCAAGGGCCACCTGATCCAGGCGGTCAGCCGGGAATTCAACCAGCCCCTGACACCCATCCGGTTGCAACTGCACCTGCTTCGGGAGCAGCCCAACGACCCGGAGCGGCGCGAGAAGGCCCTGGAGATCCTGGATCGTAGCGTTGACCGCTGGGCTGGCCTCGTGGAGCAATTGCTGGACATCCTGCGCCTGCAGGACGTGCGCCGCCCCATGCAGCGGGTGCCCCTGGACCTGCGGGGCTTGGTGGCCGACGTGGTCACCGAGCAGCGCACCGAGGCGATCCAGTCCGGTGTACGACTGGATCTCAGCATGCCTGCGGAGCCCCTTCCCGTTGAAGTGGACGAGGAGCGGCTCCATCAGGTCGTGGCTACTCTGGTCGAAAACGCCTTGGGCTTCACGGCTGCCGGAGGCCACATTCAGGTGAGTGCAAGGCAAGGCGAGGCGGGCGTCGTGGTGCAGGTCACCGACGACGGCGAGGGGTTCGCCCCGGAGCAGTTGACGCGCCTGTTTGCGCCGTTTCGCCGCCACGACCCCATGGGCGAGCACGCCGACACAGGCGTTGCCCTGTTCATCTGCAAGGGCATCGTTGAGCAACACGGCGGCAGCATTTGGGCCGAAAGCGACGGCCCGGGCCGGGGCGCGACGTTCACCTTCACAGTGCCCCTTCAGCATGACTGGCAGAACCCGGAC
Organism: Thermoplasmatota archaeon; assembly: GCA_041624075.1. Taxonomy (GTDB): domain Archaea; phylum Thermoplasmatota; class E2; order JACPAO01; family JAHFTW01; genus JBFJVP01. The sequence continues at coordinate 8,864 of JBFJVP010000005.1, forward strand.
ATCGTAGCACCCGCCGTGCCCACCCGCCACGTGTCGCCGCGCATCTCCGGGTAAGCTCCTTTTGCAAGGGCCCGATCGCCGCATCATGGCGCAGCAGAAAGCATGGAGCGACCCCCTCGCCTCGGCCGGGGACGGCCGGTTCAAGCGCAAGCAATCGGAATTCCGGCAGTGGATTCGCGCCGACGGATCCACGCCGTTTGCGCCGGCTGCCGGCCGCTACCACCTGTACGTCCAGTACGCCTGCCCATGGGCGCACCGCACGCTGCTGGCCCGCAAGTTGTTCGGACTGGAGGACGCAGTGAGCGTCGACGTGGTTGACTGGCGCATGCGGGGCGACGGTGCCTGGGTCTTCAACCCCGCCGAGCCTGGATGCACCACGGATCGCATCGGCGGCGCCACCGATCTTCAAGACGTATACCGCAGCGCTGACTCCGACTTCTCCGCCATCGGCACCGTGCCGGTTCTCTGGGACCGCGAGACCAGCACCATCGTCAACAACGAGAGCCGCGAGATCCTGCGCATGTTCGATCAGGCGATGTCACCCGCCGTTGGCAACGGAAAGAGCCTGCTGCCCGCAGGCCTGGTGGGCGACGTGGATGCCATGATCGATGCCAACTACGAATGGGTCAACAACGGCGTCTACAAGTGCGGCTTCGCCCGCACCCAGGAGGCCTACGACGACGCTGCCGACGTGCTCTTTGGCCGACTCGAGGAACTGGACCATCACCTGGAGGGCCGCAAGTGGCTGGTGGGAGCCGGCGAGGGCCAGCTGACCGAAGCAGACGTGTGCCTGTGGCCGACGCTGCTGCGCTTCGACCCCGTTTACCACACCCACTTCAAGACCAACCGGGCCATGATCCGTGACTACCGGAACCTCTGGGCGTTCCTGAAGCGCTTCTACGCCCTGCCGGGGGTGGCCGACACCGTCAGCCTCAGCCACATCCAGGGCCACTACTACGCCAGCCACAAGCTCCTGAACCCCCACGGCATCATCCCCCGTGGGCCGCCCATGGAATTCATCAAGAAAGACGCGGCTCGCCTCGGGTAGCTGCCGCTGACGGCAAGGGTTGACCCAGGCGCCAGGCGCTCCCGCTGGCCGGTGCCCCCACCACCAAACGTAAGGCCTTTTATGAAGGGGCGGGGGCTGCGCGGGCCGTGGACTTCCAGCCGTCGGACGAGCACCGGATGATCCGCGACATGGTGCGCGAATTCTCCCAGCAGCAAATCGCTCCACTGGCAGAGCGCATCGACCGCGAACACTGGTTCCCCGTCGAGATGCTGGCCGAAATGGGCCAACTGGGCCTCATGGGAATGAACTTCCCCGAATCGGTGGGCGGCGCTGGCACCGACATGGTCAGCTACTGCATCGCCATCGAGGAACTCAGCCGCGCCTGCGCCTCCACGGGCGTGCTGGTTTCGGTCAACAACTCCCTCGCCGCCTGGCCGCTCTACACGTACGGCAACGAGGACCAGCACCAACGCTACCTCACCGACATGCTGCAAGGCACCCGCACAGGAGCCTACGGGCTCACGGAGCCTCACGCAGGCAGCGACGTGGTCTCCATGGCCACGCGGGCTGTCAAGGACGGCGACGAGTACGTCCTCAACGGACAGAAACTGTACATCACCAACGCCGGGTTTGCAGAGACCTACATCGTTTTTGCACAGACGGACCCCGCCGCCCGACACAAGGGGCAAACGGCCTTCATCGTCGAGAAGGGATTCGACGGCTTTACAATTGGCAAGTCCGAGGACAAGCTGGGCATCCGCGGCGCGCCGTGCTGCCCACTCTTCTTCGAGGACTGCCGCGTGCCAGCCGAGAACGTGCTGGGCGACGTGGGCGGCGGCTTCAAGATCGCCATGAAGACCCTCGATGGGGGCCGCCTCGGCATCGCCAGCCAAGCACTCGGCATCGCCCGCGCCGCCTACGACGCCAGCCTCAACTACGCCACCGAGCGGGAACAGTTTGGCAACCCCATCGGCGCCAACCAGGCGATCCAGTGGAAACTCGCCGACATGGCCACTCGCATCGACGCCGCACGCCTGCTGATTCACCGCGCCGCCCAGTTGAAGGATCAAGGCGTGCCGTACAGCCCGCAGGCATCCATGGCCAAGGTCTACGCCAGCGAGACCGCCATGTGGGCCGCAAGCGAAGCCATCCAGATCCACGGCGGCAACGGATACACGCGCGACTACCCCGTCGAGCGGCACTTCCGGGACGCCAAGATTACCGAAATCTATGAGGGGACCAGCGAAATCCAACGGCTGGTCATCAGCAACCACCTACTCAAGTGAGGACTCATGAGTGACGTACGAGAACGCCGACGCCAGCACCATCAGGAAACGAAGCGCAAGGAGGTCCCCATGGACCTGGCACGCAAAGCCATCGTCCCCGGCCTCATCATCTTGGTGGTGGCGGGAATCGGCGCGGGCATGTACTTCACCGCGCAAAACGCCGGCGAATGTCCCGGCCACTGGCACGCCACGTTCCATGTGTACGTGGACGACGATCGCATCAGCTACGGCGCATACAACCTGGAGAACCAGCGCACGCCGCTCAGCCACCACTTGCACAGCGGCGACGACGCCAAGGTTCACTTCGAACCCCCGACCGGTGGCTGCATCGGCTTCAGCGAATTCCTGTCCAAGGTTGACACCCGCGTCACCAGTGACAGCCTGCGCCTCGACGGCATCCACGAAGACATGCGGCAAGGCGGCACCTTCACCAGCGACGGCAACCGCACCCTGCACATCTTCCACGCCCCCGACGGCGACAACTGGAAGTCGATCTCCGCATCGGCGCTCAACAAGCGCCAGCTGCTCGATGGAGAGCGCGTGCTGATTGCCTTTGGCGAATACAGTGAAGCCCAGATCGAGATGATGCAGAACGCGGTTCCGTACCCCAACGGCCGCGGCGGAATCCCGCCCACGCACCCCGGCGCATAGGCTGGGCTCGAACTCCTTTTCCCCTTCCAACCGTTTCTTTTGAATGCCCGGCAGCGACGAGGCGTGCCCTGCTAGCGGCGTGAGCAGAAATCCGCCAGCAGGGCGTCGGCCAACTTGTGAGGCGACACTTCTCCCGCTGCCGCACGGTCGAACAAGTCCTCATGGCGCGCATGCGGCACGCCTCGGCGGCCAAACACATGGCTCGTCACTTCCTGCTCCAGGAGGCTCCTCACCTGACGGTGCAGGCGACCCCTGCGCCGCGTGTCCCAAGCGCCACTGGTCTGGCTCCACTGCTTGTGCTTCTCAATGGCCTGCGCCACGTCAGGGATGCCCTCCCCCCGCTCCGCCGAAGTCCGCAGCAAAGGCGGCCACCAGAAATCATCCGTATCAGGATGGGACAGGCTCATCATCGCCTCAACTTCTGCGTGCACCTTGTCGGCTCCCGCCAGGTCGGCCTTGTTGACCACGAAGATGTCTGCGATCTCCATTACGCCAGCCTTGACGGCTTGCACATCGTCGCCCAAGTTCGGGACCAGAACGACCAGGATCGTGTCCGCCAAGCCGATGACATCCACCTCGGCCTGGCCCACCCCGACGGTTTCCACGATGATGACATCCTTGCCGAGCGCGTCGAGCACCTTGACTGCGTCCGCAGTATGGGTCGACAGACCCCCCAGCGCGCCGCGCGTGCCCATCGACCGAATGAAGACATCCGGGTCGTTGGTCCGGCCCTGCATTCGGATCCGGTCACCAAGGATCGCACCCCCGGTGAAAGGGCTTGACGGGTCAACCGCGATCACACCGACCTTTAGGCCCTGGCGCCGGTAATGGACGATCAGCTTGTCCGTCAGCGTGGACTTGCCCGTTCCCGGACTGCCCGTGATCCCGATGACGTGCGCCCGGCCGACCTCAGGGTGCAACTGGTCCAGCACGTCCCGTGCAACGGGATCGTCGGATTCCACGAGACTGATGAGGCGAGCCGCCGCACGCCGTTGACCGGCGCGGATGCCCTCCAGCAAGTCCATGCTAGGCTTCCTGCAAGCGCGCCTTGAACCGGGGGTGCTCTTCGATGAAGCGCACGATCTCACGCGTATCGGTGCCAGGGCCAAAGACCGCTTCAACACCGGCGTCCTTCAGCGCTGCGGCGTCGGCGTCGGGGACAATTCCGCCACCAAACACCACGATGTCCTCGGCGCCTTCCCCGACCAACATTTGCTTGATGCGCGGAAACAGCGTCATGTGAGCGCCGCTCAGGCACGACAGGCCGACCAAGTCAACGTCCTCCTGGATCGCCGCGTCAACGATTTGCTGAGGCGTCTGGCGAAGGCCCGTGTAGATGACTTCGTAACCAGCATCTCGCAGCGCCCGGGCAACAACCTTTGCGCCGCGGTCGTGGCCGTCCAAGCCGGGCTTTGCAACCAGAACCCGAATGCGCCGTTCCGCCATTGTGCGGCCCAGAAAGTCGGTCTATATAACAACGGGGGGCCCAGGGGCGTGCGCACAGCGTCGATGGGATGTGAGCGATCAAAAACAGTGAGGGGAAAGGAAAAGGGAGTTCTTGGTTTAGCTGACGCGCTCGGCGCGGTCGTCGGCGACCTGGGCCATCAGGGTCTCGGAGCCGGCGTCACGGACGGTGGCGGCGTACTCGCTGACCTGGGGCTCGTTGAACCAGGTGATCCAGCCGTCGTAGCGGTCCACGAACAGGTAGTAGATGCCGGCAGCGCCGCTGTACTCACCCTCGGGGCACCAGTAGCCCGAGTTGGGCGTGTAGGTGCAGCGGAAGGCGTCGTCAGAGCAGCTGACCAGACCATCGGTCTCGGTCGTGGTGGACAGGCAGGCGTACAGGTCCGCCGCAGTCGCCTGGGCGACGTTGTCAGCCATGTAGTAGACCTGGCCGGTCAGCGAGACAGCGCACCAGACGTCCTCAACGCGGTCGCCGTCCAGCGTGCCGCTGACGGGGCCGAAGGCCACGCCGGAGGTGGCGCAGGTGGCAGCGTCTTCGGGGTTAACAGCGGGGACGCCGGGGGCGCCGCCGTCACCGGACATGTCGACACCAACGGAGACGCCGTTGATGGCGAAGAACGTGAGGATCAAGCCGAAGAAGTCGAGGCAGAAGCCGCCGAGTTCGCTGCCTTCCATCACGAGCGTGCCGGCGTAGTAGACGTAGTCAAAGCCAGCCACGGGGTCGCTGTAGGTGAACGTGACACCGCTGCCGCCCGAGGACACCGAGCTCGTCAGGACCCAGCTGCCGTCGGGCAGCTGCGTGGCAGCCACATCGGCGCAGCTCACGCCGACACCGACTTCGTTGGCGTAGGCGGGGCTGCCGATCATGGGGCCGGCGCCGGTTCCGCCAGCGAATTCGACGGACAGGTCAGCGTCCGCGTACACTTCGTCGGCGACCATGGCGATGGCCTCACCGAGGGTGAGCGTCTGAACGTCGCCGCGGACCGAGGTGGCCGTCACGGGCATGTTCATGTCAAGGTTCTTTTCCGCGGCGTCTTCCACATAGGCTTCGAGAGCCGCGATGTTACTGCTGCGCATGTCTTCGCCTACGGGGGTGCCGTTGGCGGGGGCCATGGCCAGCACGAGCATGCCAACCAACAGAATACCAGTTGTCTTCATCATTCCAACTCCAATCAGTGTCCAGGAACGGACAAACCGCAAAGCTGAGCGCCCTACTTAAAGCGTGGCCCTAGGAAAATGTTGCATACCGGTCGTCTCTGTTTTTTATTTGGCAAGACGTAGGGGATTGGCGGCCGTTGATCGCCCGCCGCGAGGGTGCCAAAACGTAGCCTAAGGCGGCGCGATTGCATGTTCTGGCTCCGCGCGGCCTGCGGTGATCGTCGCCCCATTGTGGCGGTTCCTTAGGGGAAGGTGCCTCCTGTGCGGCATCGTGGCGGGTACCACAAAGCTGCTCGGTGGGGAGGTGCGGCTTAGCACCCCGCACGCGGTTTCCATTGCTTTCCGCCAGCCTGTTGTTTTAAGCTCAGAATGGCCACTTTTGAGCTTGGTTAGCCATTTCTGCGCGGTAGGTGTGCTGTACACGGTTTTGGTGCCAAAAAACTGGCTCTTCAGAAGGGATGAGGGGGAAAGGGGCACGGCGCAACGTGGACTACTCTTCCTCGTCACTCTCTGCGCCGGGCAAAACCGCCACCTGGGTCACTTGATCCGTCGCGGCCATGCGCATCACCGTGACGCCCTGCGTGGAACGACCCTGGCGGCTCACTTCACCCACCGGGGTACGGACCACCATGCCACTGCGCGTCACGATCAGCAAACTGTCGTCCTGCCGGACCGTCCGGGCAGCAACGACGCCGCCGTTTCGCTCGTTCACAACGATGGTGCGAACGCCCTTGCCGCCGCGGCGCGTCAGCCGGTAGTCATCCAGGGGGGTGCGTTTTCCGTAGCCGTTCTCCGTGATGGTGAGGATCTCGGCATCCGGCTCTGCCACCGCTAGCGACACCACTTCATCGCCGTCGCCCAGGGTGATGCCCCGCACGCCAGCAGCAACGCGTCCCATCGGCCTGACATCGGCCTCGTCAAACCGGCACGCCTGTCCCTTCCGGGTTGCCAGCACGATGTTGCGCTCGCCGTCGGTGCGCCGGACAGCCAAAAGCTCGTCGCCCTCCCGCAGCTCGATGGCCTTGATGCCCGTCACGCGCACATGACGGAACGCGGACAGGGGCGTCTTCTTGACCACGCCGCGCCGGGTTGCAAAGAACAGGAACTGGTTCTCTTCCTCGAAGTCCCGCACGGGAATGATGTTCTCCACCAGTTCGCCCGCTTCCAACTGGATCAGGTTCTGCACCGGCTTGCCGCGGCTTTGACGACTTCCAGCCGGGACGCGGTAGCCCTTGAGCCAGTGGACGCGGCCCAGGTTGGTGAAGAAGCACAGGTAGTCATGGGTTGAGCCCACGACCGTGCCCAGCACGTGGTCATCCTCCTTGGTCTGCAGGCCCCGCAATCCCTTGCCGCCGCGGCGCTGCTGCCGGTACGTGTCCAGCGGCATGCGCTTCAGGTAGCCCTGCTGGGTCCAGGTGTAGATCGACTCCTCCTCCGGAATCAGATCCTCCGTGTCGATGTCGATTTCGCCGTCCTCAATGGCCGTGCGGCGGTCGTCGCCGTAGTCGTCGCGCAGCTTCTGCAACTCGTCGCGGATGATGGCGTAGACCTTGGCAGGATCGGCCAGGATCGCCTGGTACTCGGCGATCTTGGTCAACAGCTCCGCGTGCTCGCCGCGAAGCTCCTGGGACTCCAGGCCCGTCAGCTTCTGCAAGCGCATGTCCAGGATCGCCTTGGCCTGGATTTCGCTGAGGGCAAACGGCTCGTACACGTCGCGGGGGAACAGCGCCCGAACCTCGTCGGGCAACTCCTCGTCGCCCATGAGCCGCGCCCTGGCCTGCTCGGCGTCCCGGCTGCTCCGGATCAGTTCGATGACTTCTTCGATCCGGTCCAGCGCCGTGATCAGGCCTTCCAAGACGTGGGCGCGCTTCTGCGCCTTGTCCAACTCGTACTCGGTTCGGCGCGTCACGACCTCGAAGCGGTGCTTCAGGAACACGTCAAGCAACTGCTTCAGGCCCATGGTGCGCGGGCGGCCGTCGACCAACGCGAGGTTGTTGACCGAGAAGGACGACTGGAGGGCCGTGTGCTTCCACAACAGGTTCAGCACCACGTCCGTGATGGTGTCCCGCTTGAGCTCGATGACCATCCGCATGCCGCGGCGGTCCGACTCGTCACGCAAGTCGGAGATGCCCTCGATGACCTTGTCCTTGGCCAACTCCGCGATCGCCATCAGCAGGTTGGCCTTGTTGACCTGGTAGGGAATCTCCGTGAACACGATGCGTTCGCGGTCGTTGCCCATCTGCTCGATTTCGTGCTTGCCACGAACGATCACACGACCGCGACCGGTCAGCGCCGCCTGCAAAATGCCCGAGCGACCATAGATGATGCCGCCGGTCGGGAAATCAGGCCCCTGAACGTACTCCAGCAGCGCAATGGGCTCCACGTCAGGTTCGTCAATGATCCGGATCGCCGCGTCGACGACCTCCCGCAGGTTGTGGGGAGGCACCTTGGTGGCCATGCCCACGGCGATGCCGTCGGAGCCGTTGACCAGCAGGTTCGGCGCTGCGGCTGGTAGCACCACGGGCTCCTGGCGGCTGCCGTCGTAATTGGGCGCCCAGTTGACGGTGTCCTTGTCGATGTCCGTCAAGAGCTCAGAACTGATTCGTGCCAGGCGCGCCTCGGTGTACCGCATGGCCGCAGCGCCATCGCCGTCCACGGAGCCAAAGTTGCCCTGGCCATCCACGAGGGGGTAGCGTAGGCTCCAGGTCTGGGCCATGCGCACCATGGCGTCATAGATGGACGAGTCGCCGTGGGGGTGGTACTTGCCCAGCACCTCGCCCACCACGTTGGCGGACTTCTTGTACGAAGCCGAGTGGCTCATTCCCAGTTCGCTCATCGCGTACAGGATGCGCCGATGGACCGGCTTCAAGCCGTCGCGCGCATCGGGCAGCGCCCGGCTCACGATCACGGACATGGCGTAGTCGAGGAACGACTGGCGCATCTCCGACTCGATCGTTCGATCCACCACTCGCCGGGCCACGGGAACCGGCTCGCTTGCGCCGGCCTCGCCCTCGCTCGGGGCGCCGGGGGCCTCGTCCGTCATACGTCCACCACCGCTTCCAAGGCATGCTTTTCAATGAACAGTCGCCGCGGCTCCACTTGGTCGCCCATGAGCGTCACGAACAACTCCTCCGCCAGCACCGCGTCCTCGATGGTCACTTGCAGCAGGGTGCGCGCCTCCGGGTCCATGGTGGTCTCCCACAACTGGGTCGGATTCATTTCACCAAGACCCTTGTAGCGCTGGATGTTGATGCCCTTGCCGCGCTTCTCCTCGTCGACGGTGCCGTCCTCGCGCCGCGCCCACTCATCCAGCAGCTTGTCCTTGGCGCGCTCATCGTACACGTAGCGCTCCACGCTGCCCTTCTTTAACTTGAACAGGGGCGGCTGGGCGATGTAAACGTAGCCCCGCTCGATCAGATCTGCCATGTAGCGGTAGAAGAACGTGAGCAGCAGTGTACGGATGTGGGCGCCGTCCACGTCGGCATCGGTCATGATGACGATCTTGTGGTACCGGGCCTTGTCGGGATTGAAGTCCTCCCCGATACTGGTGCCCACTGCCTGAATCAACGCCTGGACCTCCTTGTTGCCCAAGATCTTGTCCAGGCGCGCCCGCTCCGTGTTGAGAATCTTGCCGCGCAAGGGCAGGATCGCCTGCGTGGCCCGATCGCGGCCCTGCTTGGCGCTTCCGCCCGCCGAGTCACCCTCCACGATGTACAACTCGCTCGCCGCCGGGTCGCGGCTCTGACAATCGGCCAGCTTGCCCGGCAAGCCACCGCCCTCCAGGACACCCTTGCGCCGCGTCAGGTCACGGGCCTTGCGCGCCGCCTCACGAGCCTTGAGGGCAATGACGGCCTTGTCGATGACCGTGCGGGCCACCTGGGGCGTCTCCTCCAGGAACTCCGCCAGGCGCTCATTGACCAGGCTCTCCACGATCCCCCGCACCTCAGAGTTGCCCAGCTTGGTCTTGGTCTGCCCTTCGAACTGGGGTTGGGGGATCTTCACCGACACGATCGCCGTCAAGCCCTCGCGGCAGTCCTCGCCGGACAAGCCCGCGTCCACGCCCTTCAAGAGGTCATTCTTGCGCGCGTAGTCGTTGAGCGTACGCGTCAAGGCAGCGCGGAAACCCACCAAGTGGCTGCCGCCCTCGTGGGTGTTGATGTTGTTGGCGAAGGTGAACACGGTCTCGTTGTACGCGTCCGTGTACTGCATCGCAATCTCGACCTCGACCTTGTCCTTGTGCCCAGCAAAGTGAATGGGTTCAGGGTGCAGGGGCTGCCGGTTGCGGTTGATCCATTGCGCAAACTCGCTCAGGCCCCCATCGTAGTGGAACTTCTCCTCCACCGGCTCGCCGTCCGTCTTGGCCGGGCGCTCGTCGCGGAAGGTGATGTTGATGCCGGCGTTCAGGAACGCCATCTCCCGCAGACGGCTCTCCAACACGGAGAAATCCATCGTCGTGGTCTCGAAGATCTGGTCATCCGGGTAGAACGTGATCGTCGTGCCCGACGCCTCAGCGGCGCCCAAGTCCTCCATCTCGCCGTCCGGCACGCCCCGGGTGAACGTCTGCCTGACCCGGCGGCCGTTGCGGTGAACATCCGCGATCAACTTGACCGACAGCGCATTCACGCAGGAAACGCCCACGCCGTGCAGGCCACCAGAGACCTTGTAGCTCGACTCGTCGAACTTGCCGCCCGCGTGCAGAACCGTCAGGACGATCTCCAGGGCGGGCCGCCCAAATTTGGGGTGGATGTCGATGGGGATACCCCGGCCATCGTCCTCGACGCGCACGCCGCCATCCGCCTGCAACACCACCTGGATGTTGGAGCAGTGGCCCGCCAACGCCTCATCAACGGAGTTGTCGACCACCTCATAGACCAGGTGGTGCAGGCCCCGTTCGTCCGTGGAGCCGATGTACATGGCGGGGCGCTTGCGCACGGCTTCCAGGCCCTCCAAGACCTGGATGCTGGCTGCCCCGTAGGAATCGTCAGTCATGGGAAATCAAGGGGCCGTCGGCGCGGCGGCTGCGGCCGCGCTCAAGCTGGCATCCCTCCTCTCGCGCGCGTACGCGCACGCGTGTATAATGACTTGGGTTTTCGCCGCAGAGGCGTGTTTCCGGCGTTTTCAGCGCGATCGACGACCTCGGCGATTCCGGCTCCCCCGCAATGCCATTTGGGGCCGCAGGGCTGAATTCAGGCGCTTGTGGCCCGTGGCCGTGTCAGCCGTCTGGCCAGCCCGCAGCCGCCCGCTCCCGCTTGCACCGACCCAGTTAGCTGGCCGAAGCGTCCAAGGCCTCCGCCGCGGCTTGGCCTTCGGGCGCCTGTGCCACCGGCGCGGCCTCGTACTGCTCGAGGTCCTTCTTCTCCTTCCGCTTCTTCTTCGGCTGCACCTCGATGCCAACCAACTTGCCCATGATGGCACGGATCTGGTCCGGCGTCTTGGCATCCAACCCGAAGTACTCAGGAAAATGAGGCGTCACGGACAGGATCTTCGTCTGGCCATCCTTGCGGGTGCGAACCAACCCCAAGGCCTTCAGCTCCGGGATGTGATCGTACACCTTGGACCCGATCATGTCCGCCAACTCCGACTGCTTCATGGGTTGATGGTACGCAATCAGCGCCAGCGTCTTCAACAGCTTGGGCGCAATCTCCATCGCCGCAAACTTGGCAGCCGGCTCAGCCGCCACGGTCTGCACCTGCATCGCCCACTTGTCACCCGCCTTGCCGATCTCCAAAACCGTGTCCCGCTCCGCGTACGCCTTGCGCAAGCGATCGATGGCCTGGCGGACCGCCGGCCGCGCCAACTCCGTCTGCTCGGCGATCTCATCCACGGAAAGGGCCCGGCCCGCGCTAAACAAGGCCGCCTCCACGACGTGATCCGTCTTGACGCGACTCAAGCCTCCACCTCCGCGTCCAGCACCGTTGCCGCCTCCGGCAATTTGGGCGTCAACCAGATCTCCCCGCGTGGAAAGTCTTCCTGGCTGATGGTCACGCGCCCCTCCTTCGTCAAGAACAGCACGGCATTGAACGTCTGAACCAGATCCATCACCTCGCCCTCGTGCAAGTCACTAAACGGAATCGGCGTCGACGGGTACTCCAGAACCCGTTGCCACGTTTCGGCCACCTCGGCCTCCTGGTCCTCACGGTGCACCATGCCGCCGACCTTCCCGCGCATCTTGCGCTTCAAACTCAGGCGCGCCTTCAGCTTCTGCTGGTTGGTCACTTGGCGCTGCTCCGCCTCCACGTGAACCTCCTCCAGCGCACCGATCAACTCCATCAGCGTCACCTTGCGGTCGCCCTTGTGCCGAATCTTCTCCTCGATGGGGGCCCGGGGCGCCTGCCGGATGCGCTGGGTGAAGTCCCACTCATCCTCACTGAAGTTCCAGTCGGGAACGTCATCCCATGACAACTCCTCGGGCTCCTCCTCAACCCGCGTGGCGCGCTCGGCCAGCTCGTCCGACTGGAGCTTCAGCACCGTCCACGCCATCAGGATGATGCGGCCGGCAGTCACCAAATCGATGCCCCGGTCGCGGGCCTCCTTGAGGTACAACTCCGCAAACTTGGACAAGTCCAGGTCCCACGGGTCCAGGTGC
>JBFJVP010000006.1:0-20896 GCA_041624075.1 Thermoplasmatota archaeon
CCTTCGCCCTTGGCCGCGTTGACGGCGTTGGCAAACATGGTGACCGCTTGCTCATCGATGAGGGGGCCCATGTGGTTGTTCTTGTCCAAGGGGTCGCCGACCTTCAATTGGCCGTACACCTTGACGAGTTTGTCCGTGAACTCCTTGGCGATGCTCTTGTGCAGGAACACGCGGCGGGTGCTGGTGCAGCGCTGGCCGGCGGTGCCCACGGCGCCAAAGGCGACGCCGCGCAGGGCTAGGTCCAAGTCAGCGGATTCGGTGACGATGATGCCGTTGTTGCCGCCCAGTTCGAGGATGCTTCGGCCCATGCGCTTGGCGACCACTTCGCCCACGCGGTAGCCCATGCGGCAGGAGCCGGTGGCGGAGATGAGGGGGACGCGCTTGTCGTTGATGAGCTTCTCACCGATGGGGTCGGCGGTGCCTTGGATGAGGCCAGCGATGCCAGGGTGACCCATTTCAGCGGCGAGTTCGTTGAGGGTGTGTTGGACGGCGACGGCGGTCAGGGGCGTCTTTTCGCTGGGCTTCCAGACGAGGGTGTCGCCGCACACGAGGGCCAAGGCGGCGTTCCACGCGTACACGGCGACGGGGAAGTTGAACGCGGAGACCACGCCGACCACGCCCAGGGGGTGCCATTGTTCGTACATGCGGTGCAGGGGCCGCTCGGAGTGCATGGTCTTGCCGTACAATTGGCGGCTGAGGCCGGTGGCAAAGTCGCAAATGTCGATCATTTCCTGCACTTCGCCCAGGCCCTCCTCGTAGCTCTTGCCCATCTCGATGGACACCAGCTTGCCGAGGGGTTGCTTGACGGCGCGCAGCTTCTCGCCCCACAGGCGCACCAGTTCGCCGCGCTTGGGCGCAGGCACCATGCGCCACGTCTGGAACGCTTCGGCGGCCTTGGCGATGACGCGGTCAGCCTCGTCCTCGGTGGAATCCCGCACGGTGCCCAGGTGGGCGTCGTCGATTGGGGTGAAGACTTGGCGCTCGGGGCCGCTGCCGAACCACGCGGTGCCGTCACTGGTGCCGTCGATCACCTTGGCGGCGTCGATGCCGAGTTCCAGTAGCAGGTCGGCGTACTTGGCAACGCTCAGTGTCTGGGTCATGTGGCGCGGGAGCCTGCACTCCCAGAAAAAGGGGGCGGCGGGGGCCCATCCAGGCCCGGCCCGTCCAGTCCCCCTGCGGGCCATGCCGGCTCGCAAGTCTTGAAGCCCAGCGTTGAAATGGGCGCCCGTGCCCAAGCCACTGCCGGCAGACTACCTCCAGCCCGGGGAGAGCGTTCTCCACCAACAAGGCCGTCATCCGCTTTCGGTTCTCGACGCCCTGCTGTCATTGACGATCCTGTGGGGTGCCGCAGTGGGCCTTACCGTACTCGGGGTGCAATTGGTAGCTCGTGCGACCATGGCATCGGTAGGCATTCCCCTCATCGCGGCCTTCACAATCCTGTACGTCGGCGCCTGCGTCGCCCAGTGGTGGCGCATGCAAACCAGCCGTTACGTCGTAACCCCGGAACGTGTCTACAAGGCGTATGGTCGCCTGCGATTCTTCCTGTTGCAGACCACGTACGACAAGGTCACCGACATGCACGTCAAACAGAGCCTGTTTGGCCGCATCTGGAATTTTGGCACTGTGAGGCTGCAAACGGCCGGCGCGGGGCTAGCCATGGAAGGCGTCCGGGATCCGTTCCGGGTCAAGCAAGGCATTGAGGCGGCGCGTACCAACTTCCTGGCCGAATTACTCTCAGAGCATCGCGGCCAGCCCGTCACCCAAACCGAATCCCAAGTGGGCGAAGCTTCCGCCGATGAACCGGTCTGGACCGGGAGCCCGGCACCGGCGTCCTTCGTGGGGGCACTCCTAGGCGTAGCGACCACGCTCATGATGGCATTTACCCTCACCCTCGCAGGCAGTCTGACGGGGGAGAATCCTCCCCTGCTCATGGGCATTGGCTTGTTCCTGTTTGCAACGGCGCAAGGCGCAGGCGCCTGGGTGCGGTTCCGGTACACGCGCTTCGAGGTTCGGCGACGCGGCGTCGTTGTCACCAGTGGATGGCTGACGCGCCGGCGCGTGGAAACCACGTACGACAAGGTCACTGACGTTACCACCTACGAAGATATCCTTGGCCGCGTCCTCAACTACGGGCGCATTACGATCAACACTGCGGGAAGCAACGAGGCGCCAGTCGTGTTCTTTGGCCTCAAGGACAACGACCAGATCAAGGCGCTGATCGACGAAACCAGGAACCGCCGGAGGCCCTCGTGAAGCCCTCTGACGACTTCGATTGGCCGTCCGAAGACGAGATCGCCAGGCAAGCGCGCGCCGCAGGGCGTTCCCGCCACAGCGCCGGCCACCCCGGCTCCCCTGACGACTCCAACCCATCGCAAACCCCAGGCCCCGCTAACCAGGCCCCGCACCCGGGTGAACCGCGCAGCATCCAGCCCAGCCTGTGGGCAGCCATTGATGCCCCCGCCAAGGTCATCGGCGCCGGCATCATCTTCCTGCTGCCCTTCTACATCAGCGCCTCCCTGCAAGGAGAGAGCTTCAGGCCCCTGGCCATCGTGGCCGGCCTTGGCAGCCTCAACCTGCTCTACGCGCTGCTGGTTCCCCTGGCCCCCGCCGTGCAATTGGCCTTCACCCGATACCACATCGACGAGGAAGGAATTCGGATTCACACGCAGATCCTGACGAGAACCGAGCGCCGCGTCTCCTGGGAAAAGGTGACGGCCCTCCAACACCGGAGGACGATCCTAGACCGCGCCTTTGGCATCGCCCGCGTTGATGTCATTGCATACGGCCAGCGCGGTGCGACGCTGCAACTGGTGGGCCTGCGCGACGCTGCGTGGCTGCGGAACCTGGTTGCCAAGCGCATGCGGGAAAACGCCTCCGTTGATGCGCTGCTTCGAAGCGACTAGCGCCCGGTCAGGGCTGCTTGCCCTTGCGCGGCAACCCCATCCGATGGCCGGCCTCCGACTCCGCGTCCACCGGGTTCCAACTATCGGCATGCTCGACATCCCGCTCCGCCTCGGCGCGCAGCAGATCGCTCCGTGTCAAGATGCCCACGAGTTTTCGCCGCTCGACCGGGTCCACGACGATGAGGCGCCCAATGTCCTGCTCGAACAGGCGATCGCGGGCGCGGTGAAGCATTTCCTCTGGGTAAGCCGTGATTAGCAGCCCGGACACAACGTTGGCCAGGGGCTCCCCCCCGCGGCCGTCGTGGAGCGCCTTCGACAAGTCACGCCGCGTCACCACGCCCGCCAAATCCCCGTCGGCGTCCAACACGGGGAAGCCATTGTGGCCCTGATCCAGCATCTGATTGAACGCTTCGCCGACGGTCGTAGTCGTCGACAAGGAATCCACCTTCGTGGTCATGATGTCACCCACCGTCGCATAGTCCAACGGGCTCACGGACCGATCGTGCTCGTAGTGAATGCCCCGCTTGGTCAGGCGAACCGTGTAGATGGAATCCCGCGACAAGCCCACGCTCACCGCGTCCGCCGTCACCGCCGCAAACATGAGCGGCAGAACAATCGCGTATCCGTCGGTTAGCTCCGACATCAAGACAATGGTGGTCAACGTGGCGCGCCCGGTGGCCGCGTAGAATGCACCCATGCCGACCAGCGCGTAGGCCGCCACGGGAGCCGTAATGCCAGGAGCCAGTCCCTTGAAGGCCAAGCCGAACAAGGCACCGTAGAGGGCACCCTGAAACAGCGACGCGGAGAACACGCCACCGCCACCACCACTGCCAATGGTGATGCTGGCCGCCAGGGGCTTGGCAAACATGAGCACGATCAACAGCGGCACGGCCAGCATGAACGTCTCGCCGCGCAGGATCGCGGAAATGGACGCATAACCAGTTCCGAAAATGTGGAAATGGGAGGCACCACCCAGCAAGGCCAAACCAGCCAGCTCAAAGATGGCCATGCCCAGCAGGCCCACGATCAAACCACCGATGGCGGGCTTGAACCACTGCGCAACGGGCAACTTTTCCCCCCAATCCGAAGCCTTGGCCAGGACCTTGATGAACAAGACACCTCCAAGGCCGCAAGCGACGCCAAGGATCAGGTAGAAGCCCAACTCCCAGGGCGACACCAGCGTAAACTCCGGCACCTCAAACGTAGGATGGTCGCCAAGAAACACGTGGGCAATCGTCACGCCCACCACGGTTGCAATAACCACGGGAATGAACGCGTGGGTGCTGAACTCCGGCAGGATCAGTTCCATGGCGAACAAAACACCCCCAAGTGGAGCGTTGAATGTCGCAGCAATGCCGGCGGCCACACCACAGCCGAGGAGCACCTTGATGTCCCGCGACCGGAAGCCCAAGCGCCGACCCATGCTGCTGCCCAAGGCCGCACCGATGTACGCAATTGGGCCTTCACGACCGGTCGAACCGCCCGTGCCCACGGTCACGCCTGAGATGAACGCGTGCCCCCAAGCGGTTCGGCCCTTGATGATGCCGCCCTTCGCCTGCACGGCTGCCATGACTTCCGCGATCCCCTGACGTCTGGTCTGAGGGAAAACCAGGCGCACAAAGCCGACGACCAAGCCGCCCACGAAGGGCACCAGGAAAACCAGGTAGCCCCAGTTGGTGGCCAGGAACAGGTTCTCTTCGCGTGCCGTGGCCGCCACGTCGCCCCGAAATGCCAGATTCTCCACGCCGCTGACAAAGCCACGGAAAAGAACGGCGGCAATCCCGGCGGCGACACCCACGACAAGGGCTGTCCCGTTGAGGGCGGAAAACCGCCGGGTCATCAACACGACCACGACACCCCCTGCCAAGACTAAAGCAAGACGGACCAAGCACGCTCGGCATGGCGCCCCCGCCGCGCCAAGCCGTCAGGGCTCAGGCAAGCCGGGCGGGCCGGCATCAGGGCCTCGAAAGAGCCGCGCCTGCCGGGGCGGGGCCTCCTGGTCGCCAAAGACGAGTCCCCCGTCTGAGGCGTAGCGGGCAAACGTTGGAAAGGGCACCAGTGGCGACAAGCGCATCACGTCGTGGAAGCTGCGCTGCGGCCGCAAGCGCTCCGGCACCATATGGGGCGGCAGCACCGCAAAGGGGCTGGACCAGCCACGCAGGCGGCGAAGCTGGGATTCCAGCTCGTGAACCCGCACTCGCCGCTGCCATTCCGCCTCATCGCGTGACCGAAACCGGTGGCTGGCCCGATGGCAATCCACACACAAGGTGTACAGGTTGTCCCATCGATAGCTGAACGTCACGGCTCGGTGATCGCCCCCTGCTCGCACGAAGGCTACAGCATCCGTGATGTGGGCGAGGTGCAACGCGGCCTTCTTCTCTGATGCTCCACACGCACGGCATTTGCAACCGTCCCGCTCGAGTACGGGGCCGCGCCACTTCTGTTGCAGCGGCTGCCGGTAGCGCTGGTATGGCTCCGGCTGGCGGTCCCGCCGACGTGCACGATCCCGTGACATGCCGTCGGAGTCGCCAGAAACGAAAATAGGCGTTTACGAGACCGCAGTGAAACCAAAAAGAGAGTGAGAGGGAAGGGAAAAGGAAGGATCGTCGACTAGTCAACGCCGAAGAAGCCCCGCAGAACCGGGTGCATCTCCATCGCCTGCTCCTTGGCAATCTGCTCGTACATCCGCATGAGAATGCCGACACAGAGAAGCAAACCCGTACCCGACGCGTTACCAACGGTGCCAATCATGTCCGCAATGGCTGCCAAGCCACCCACCAAGGCACCACCAATCACCGTAATGGTTGGAATGTAGCGCCCCAAGATCTTCTGCAAGACACGGGGGTCGCGGCGGAAACCGGGAATCTGCATGCCAGAGCGCTCGATCTGCTTGGCAACCGACTCAGGGCCCATATTGGTCGTCTCCACCCAGAACTTGGCGAACATGATCGAACCTCCAATGAAGAGCGTCATGTAGACCACGATCTTGATCAAAATCTGCCACGGCTCATGGCCACTGGCCGCAGCGCCGTAACGCGCAGGGTCAAAGATCGGCAAGAACCAGGCAGCCAAGCCGTTGAACGTCGACAGATACCAAGCACCGCCAGCCACCGGCTGTGTCTGGCCAGGCGGATACGTACCGATCCACCACGCGTGGCCAATCACGGGGATTTGGCTGAACGTCGGGTGCTGCCACAGTAGCAAGCTGAAGATGTTGACGTTGGCAATCAAAGCCGCCATCAAGATGACAGGAATGTTGCTCGCGTAGATCAACCGCAGCGGGTAGCGGCCCCGAGCGCCACGCACCTTGCCATGTGCAAGGGGCAACTCCACCCGGCTCGCCTCCGCGTACACCACGAACATGAAGATCGCAATGGTGCCGAAGAAGGTCAGAATCGGATTGGGGAACGCCTGGTTTCCGATGAACATCTGCTCAAAGCCACCACCATGAACCAAGCTCGCCAGATCACGCTGGGTGAACACGTACAGTGCCATGGGCAGAGTACCAACCGGAGGGTTGGACACAGGGTCATAGGGCGAACCGGCCGTGAAAGGCTGGTAGTTCAGCGTACCCGTGAACAGCGCCTGGCTCACACCAGCCGCGATGAACAGCGAGATACCGGAACCGATGCCCCACTTGCTGATCAACTCGTCCATCAGGAACACGATGATCGATCCCATCGCCAATTGGGCGATGATCACGCTCCGAGCCCAGCCAATGTCGGAACCAGGCCAGTTGGCCTCACCGAACCACTGGATGAACTGGGTGTCGGGCTCAAGGAAGCCGAAAACCTGGGGAATCGACTCAACGAAAATGAAGAGCAGAACCAGAACCTTCTGGGTTCCCTGGTAGATCGCCTTGTCCTCGGCCTTGGTCAAGTCCAGGTTGATGATCTTCGCGCCAGTGAACAACTGCATGACAATCGAACCCGTAACAATCGGGCCAATGCCAAGGTGAACAATCGTACCGGAGGCACCGGCCAGAATGGCGCGGAAACCTTCGAACAGATCGAGCTGCGTGGACGAAACGCCGAACAACGTAATGTTGGACATGGCGAAGTACAGGAGCAAACAGCCCGTCGTCCACAGGAGCTTCGTCTTGAACGACACGTGGCCTTCCGGCTTGCGGACGGCCGGCCATCGGTCGATTAGGGGCTTTAGTGCGTATAGGCGACTTCGGGTCTCGGCCATGCCAACTCCACCGTAACTCGAGCGGCCAAACCAGCCGCCCACTTAAGGCCTGCCAGTAGCAGGTACAGGGGCAAGAGGAGGAGGGAGAATAATTAGGAAAAGAAATTGTTGGGCCTATTCGGCGTCCAACAGTTCGACGGTGCCACCGGCAGCTTCGACCTTCTCAACCGCACGGTCGGTGGCCGAAGCCACCTTGACCGTCACAGCAGAAGCGATCGAACCGCTGCCGAGCAGCTTGGTCACACCAGCCTCGGCCAAGTCGATCTCAGCCTGACCAGGGAACCGGGCGCCAAGATCACCGACGTTCACGGTGACATCCTCAGGCGTGCGGCTCTTGGAGGTGAAGCCCGTGCGGCCCCATGGCTTGGCAGCCAAGTGGGCGTGCTTGCCGCCCAAAACTTGCAGCTGCAGGAACCGGTGCTTGTTGGCACCCGCACGGCCGCGGCCGCCCTTTAGACCGGCGCCACGGCCAGCCTTGCGGCCACGGCCATGGGTGCGGCTGGCGCCGCGGAACTTCTTGGCCTTTGCTCCCTTGGCCATTAGATCATCCTCCGAATCAGATCGTTGATGGCTTCGCCGCGGTACCCGAGGGCGCCGCCGGCTTGGTAGGAGCGCTTGATGCCCTCCAGACCCTTCTTGGCAGGGTGCAGGCGCAGCAGCGGCTTGACATCCGCCAACTGCTTGTACTGGGCCTTGCCCGCAACGATCGCCTGGGCGAAGTCGTCGATGGACGCAAAGTCCGTGTTGGCCTTCACATGCTCATCCGTAATCGGCTTGTTGCCTGACAGGCGGCCGCGGCTGCGAATGGCCTCGGCCAAGGTTTCAGCGTCGATCTCGCCCCAGGTCACGTAGTCCTTGGCGGTCTGAAGCATGCCCTTGGTCGTGTCATTGTCCGGAAGGACCACGCAGTGGTTGACGCGGTTGAGGCGCATGAAGCGCAGGGTGTCCTTGATCTGGGGCCGGACGTTGATCTGGCCGCGCAGACGAATAATGGCCTTGGCCATCAGGACTCCTCCGCCTCAGTGTCTTCTTTCTCCTTCTGCAGGTTCAATGCGCCACGAACAACGTTGATGCGCTCGGCCTGCTGCGGGATCATCTTCACCTCATTCAGGTTCTGAAGCGCCTCAAAGATCGCCTTGGCATAGTTGGTCGTCGTGCGGGTCTGGCCACGCGCGAAAACCCAGGCATCCTGGATGCCAGCCATGCCCAAGAGCGACTTGGCGACCTTACCGCCGACCAACCCAGTTCCCTGGGGAGCCGGACGGATCGTCACTTCGGTCGAGGCACACTTGCCGGTCACCTTGTAGGGAATCGACAAGGCAGGGGCTCCGGGAGCCGACTGCCACGAACCGGCACCACGCGCAACCTCGATCATGTTGATCTTGGCGCGGTCAATGGCGCGGCGGATGGTGGGACCGACTTCCTTGCCCTTGGCTTGACCGAGGCCCATGAAGCCGTCCTTGTTGCCCGCCACACAGGTGATGGCGAACCGGACACGGCGACCGGAGTCCGTCATGCGCTGAACCATGTTCACGTCCAAGACCTCATCCTCCAGGTTAGGCAGGAGAATGTCGACGATCTCAGCCTCACGCAGCGGCAGGCCAGTTGCCAGCGCAGCGCTCATGCTCGTGATCTCGCCGCCCTTGACCATGCGGCCAAGTCGGGTCTTGGGCTCCCAGGTTTGCAGGTTGGCACGGTCGTCGCGGCGGGGGCGGCGCTGACCGCCTCCGCGTCCACGACCACCAGGTCCACCACGGCCGGGGCCGCCGCGGCCAGGACCGCCGGGTCCACGACCACCAGGGCCACCAGGTCCGCGGCCACCAGGGCCACCAGGTCCGCGACCGCCAGGGCCGCCGGGTCCACGGCCACCAGGGCCGCCACTTGATCCATTCGTCATGTTGTCTTCCTCGTCGTTTGACTTAGCTGCCGGTGCCAATCTTGGCCCGGACAGCCTCGAAGTTGTCCTTCTGGCCGAGGAATTCGCCGGTCAGGCGGTCCTCGGACGGGTAAATGTCGTCATCGCCGTGCGCCACATCGACGCCGGCGTCCAGCACGCCCTTGAGGACGGCGAAAACCTTGCTGCCACGCACGGGGGCCCGGCGGCCAAGGTCCAACACCGCATCCTCAATGCCTGCCTTCTTGGCGCGCTCGCCAGCCAACAGGCCAGTGAGGTAAGCAGCCGGAGTGTTCTTGGCAGAACCCTCCCAACCCAACTTACCGAGCTCCAGGGCAACGGCACCGGTTCGGATCCGGTCGCCTTCGCGCTGCCAGTCAACGAACTGGGCAATCACGTTGCCGTTGGTGTGGCGAACCACCAGGCGGGTTTCGCCGCTCTTGAGCAGAGCAAGGCGCTTCTTGTAATCGGTCTGGCCGGTCCGGCGGCGCCGGAACGGAACACGGGTACGGGGTCCGGTTGCCATTAGAGCTCGACCTCCTCAGAGAGGGCGCCTTCAGTCTTCATGTGAGCCAACAGGTGAGCGCGGCTGCGGAATTGTCCACCCTTGGCGCGGCGGTAGTACTCGCGGTACGTGGTGCGGTCAATGGCACCCTTGCCGCGCAGATCACGCAGTTCACTGCGCAATGCGCGAATGAGCGCCATCCAGCGCTCCTTCTTGGGCAAGCGCGCGTACTTGGCACCCTTGCGGCTGCCAGGCCCCACGCGGCGACCCTTGGCCTTCTGGGCATCCAGCTTGCGGCCACGGCCACGGCTGACACCCTGCTTCTGCACGGCGGTGATCACCTTGGCGTCGATGAGTCGGCGCACATCGGAGCGGGTAACGGCTCCAGCCACCTCTTCGGTGCGGTAGGGATCGATGCGCACGCGCGTGGCGCCAACCTTCATGATGTCGGCAGCCAAGCGCTTCTGGGTTCGCAGATCGGCCATGTTCAGGACCTCCTGTTCAGAACGCGAATGCCCATTTCATCGGCCTTCTTCTCGATCGCCTCGGCCTTGCGGCCGCCCACCGTGCCACCCACGCGGGCAGCCTGGGTCTTGGCGTCAAGATCGTCCAGATCTTCGGGGCGGTACACCAGCACTTCTTCGAACCCACTCGGGTGCAAGCCACGCGCAGCCGCAGGGCCGCGGAAGCCAATGGACACCAGGTTGGGTCGGTACTTGTAGTGGCGGCGCATCTTCGAGTGCATGCCGCGGGGACGGCGCCAGGGGGCGTGCTTGCCGCCCAAGTCGCCGTAGCGCCACCACTCTTGGCGGCGGAACTTGGGCTGCTTCGCCTTCTTGGCCGCGCGCAGCTCCAAGGCCTCCTTCGTTGCGTCATCCAGCTCGGGCTTGGCCTTGACCTTGTAGCCCTGCGCTTCCTCAACGACTTCGACCTTGGTCTCTTCAGTGGTTTCCGGCTCGGGCGCCTTCTGCTCGTCGCTCATCTAAGCGCCTCCCTTCTTGGTGATGTAGATACCGTCCTGGAAGACGCGGATGTCGCGGCCACGCACGCGCGTAGCCAACTCGATGTTTGCCGCAGTCTGCGCGACGGCTTGTCGGTCGATGCCCTCCACAAAGACATCAGCGCCCTTCACCTGCACCTTGACGCCGTCAAGGACAGCGGCCCGGCGCGGGTGGCGCTCACCGAGGAAGTTCTCGATGACGAACTCGTTGCCCTGCACGGACGCCTTGATGGGAAAGTGGTTGTAGACCGTCTTGAGCTGGTACTTCCAGCCGTCGGTCACGCCCACCAACATGTTGCGGATGTGAGCAGCATATGTGCCGCAGATGGCCTTGTGCTCGCGCCGGGGAAGGCGCTTCTCAACAACGATGTGACCGTTGTCGACGTGCACGTTGACACCGCGGAAGCGGAAGGCACGCTCCAGTTGCCCCTTGGGGCCCTGGACGATTGTGTGGTTGCCATGGTCCACGGTCACCGTGACCCCCTCAGGGATCTCAATGTCGTGGCGAATCTCAGCTAGGACTGGCATGGTAACTCCTAGTAGACGTAGGCAAGCAAGCGCCCGCCCGTGCCCACCTCCTTCGCTTTGTATTGATCGACGATTCCGGTCGTGGTGGTCAGAATCAGGGAACCGAAATCACGGGCCGGCAGGAACCGGGCTTCCCAGTGATCCAGATCGCCGATCTTGACCGCCGAACGGGGCTTAATGACGCCGCAGTTGTTGATGGAACCCGTCAGGGTCACACGGTACAAACCACCGCGACCGTCATCCTGGTACTCGAATGGGCCGATGTAGCCAGCGTCCTGCATAACCTTGAGAACGCGTCCAACCAGCTTGGAGGCCGGCGTCAGGACCGCCTCCGTCTTGTTGGAGCGCTCTGCGTTGCGCAGAACGGTGAGGGCGTCAGCCAAAGGATCGTTTTGCATTGGTGAACACCTCAGGAATACTTCTTGAAGCCCAAATCTCGGGCGCTGTCACGGAAACACTGGCGGCACAGGTCGAGGCCGTAGCGGCGCACCTTGCCCCGCATGCGGCCGCAACGGCGGCAGCCTTCGTAGATTCCCTTGTACACCTGGCGTGTCTTGGTCGTCAGGGCCATTTACAGCACCTCCAGATTGAATTTCTCAGTCAAGAACGCCTGAGCCTCGTCGCGGGTCACGCGATGGCGCATGGGCACCTTGCGCGCCAACAGGCGGCGGTGCTTGATGCGGTGTCCGGGCTTCTCAAGCGTCAGGGCGACATCCATGCCAAAGACACCGATGTCAGGATCGTAGCGTTCGCCCTCGAACGTCGTGTGGTCAGCAACCCCGAACTGGAGGTTGCCCTGGTTGTCAAAGCTCCAACCGAAGATGCGGTTGTTGCGCGTGTACAAGGCGCGGCGAACGAAGTCTTCCGCAGCCTCGCCGCGCAGGGTCACCTTGCAGCCGATGGGCATGCCGGGGCGCACACCCAATTCGCGGTTGTTGACCTTGCCAAACGTCCGCATGGGCTTGAGGCCGGTCAACTTGGAAACCACCTTCTCAGCGTTTTCAAGGCGCTGGCCACCCTCGCCAACACCGATGTTCACGGTGACCTTGGCGATGCGGGGCGCGGTCATAGGGTTGGCATCAGCCAAGGACCTTCACCTCCGCCTTGGGCAGGTTCTCCTTGTCGCCAATGGGGAACGCGTACGGCTTGATCGTCGTAAACGTCCCATCGCCGTGGGCCAAGTGGACCAGGTTGGGCTTGTGGCTGCGAGTCACCTCAATCGACTGGATCGGGGCAACCTGGCCAGCGTGCCGGCCACCCGTCACCAGCGCCTCGGCACCTTCCTTGAACTGGAAGTGGCCCAGGATCTTCTGGGAGGGCAACTCAAGCTTCAGCACATCGCCAGTCTTGTAGTCGTCCTTCTTGATGAGCAGATTGCGGCCGTCGTGCAGGTTGAGCTGCGTCTTGCCGCCCGCCACCGTCGTCTTGTCGTCGACGCGCACGAGCTTCCAGGCAGCCTCCTTCTCAGGGACCTTGGCAAAGCGCACGCGGGCCTTGTCATCGATGATGCAGCGCCACGAACTCTTCAGC
Organism: Thermoplasmatota archaeon; assembly: GCA_041624075.1. GTDB lineage: Archaea > Thermoplasmatota > E2 > JACPAO01 > JAHFTW01 > JBFJVP01. The sequence continues at coordinate 12,552 of JBFJVP010000006.1, forward strand.
TTGGGCACGGACACCACGTCCATGAAGCCAACCGGCAGCTTCGTGTTCTTGACGACGCGGCCATCGACCACAATGTCGCCCGCGCCAATGACGCGGCGAGCCTCGCGGCCCGTGGCCGCGACGCCAAGGTAGTCACGCAGCACCGTCGAAAGCGGCACCGCGCGGGCCACGGCGTGCGGACCGGCGCTCGGCTTGGTCGTGTAAACGTTGGTCTTGCGCGGAATGGTCCACGAGCGGGGCGCGGCCAGGCGCTTCAGGTGCTTGCTCACGAGGACTCCTCCTTTGCTGTCATTTCGAGGCGCTCGCGGCGGCGGGCGTCCTCTAGGTTCAACTTGACAATGACGACGTTGCTCGGGTCGACGGGCAACTTGACATCGGTGCCATCGGCCTTCTTGTGCGTGACGCCCTCGACCACGATCTTGCGGGCCTTGGTGTCAACGTCCAGCACCTTGCCGCTCTTGCCGTTGTGGTCGCCGCGCAGCACCTTCACCGTGTCGCCCGCGATCACGGGGAAGCTGCGGCGATTGTACTTCAACAGCAGTTCTTCGGACAGGTGGCCAGCCAGCTGCTTGCGGCGCTTGTGAAGCGGCGCCGTGTACAGGGCCTTGCGCTGCTTGCGGGGTTGAATGGAACTCATCACGTCACCTCACACAATCGTGCTGGCGGTCGCAGAGACACGCGGCCAGCGAGCGGCAGCTTCCCGGGCCACGGGGCCCTTGATCTGACTTCCCTTCACATCACCCTCAGGGGTGATGATGACGCACGCGTTGTCCTCGAACAGCACGGTGGTGCCGTCCGGGCGCCGGAACGGGCGCTTCTGACGGACGATCACGGCGTCCAGGATCTGGCGGCGCATCTCGGGGGTACCCTTCTTGACAGACACCTTGACGAGGTCGCCCACGCCAGCAGCGGGGTAACGGCGAGCCGTGCCGCCGATCTTGGGGACCATCACGATCTCCACGATCTTGGCGCCAGTGTTGTCAACGCAATCCATGCGGGCACCCGTTGGCAGGCCACGAGTGACACTGCCAGCGATGCCACGCATCAGGAATCACCCTGGCTGCGGTTCTCGACGACCACGTAGTGAACGGTCTTGCTGACCGGGCGGCACTCCGCGATCGTGACTTGATCGCCGACTGCCAGGTCAATGTTGCTCGGGACGTGTGCCAGGTAGCGGCTGGTGCGCTTCTCGTACCGCTGGTATTTGGGTACGTAGTGCAGCTTCTGCTTCTGGACGACGGCGGTGGCCTGCATCTTGTTCGAGACCACGGTGCCCACGATGACGGATCCCCGCACCGGCAGCGTGCCGTTGAAGGGATTGAGCTCGTCACCGGGCGCCGGCTCCCGCTGGGGCGGGCGCACGTCGATGCCGATGTCGCGGATATTGCTCATCTGTTTGTTCTCCTTGTTTGAGGGGCGTTTGCGGGGGCACGTTCCCCCCCTGAGGACACGGGTCGCAGCCCGAATCCGACCCCGGCCAAGCCGGGGGTTGAATGTGCTTTCTCGACAGGACCGGTTCAGCGAACCTTCTTGGTCCTGTCCTCTGGCCGGAACTCGATTGCGCGTCCGTCGACGCGCACGCCATCCCGGTCAGAATGGGGTGCCCGGAACTCGAAGGTGCACGCCGCCTTGGCAACGCGAACGCGCCGATCACCCCGATCAAGGACCAAGGTGCGGAGCGTCTCGTCAACCACGCGGCCCCCGAGCCCCACTAGAGTGGGGTCCGAGGAGGCAACGATTGTTGCCTGCGAACCGATGAGTTCCGAACGGGCGAATGCCTTGGCCGCCCCCGCCAAACGGGGAACGGACCGTTTCATTACTCGATACGGGCCTGGAAACCGAGGTCTCCAAGCACCGCGCGGACCTTCTTGCTGTGGTCGCCCTGCAACTCGATGTTGCCTTCCTTGACGGTGCCACCACAAGCACAGCGACCCTTGAGCGTCGACAGGAGACTGTCCAGATCGATGTGGGAATCACTGATTCCCTCAACGATGGTCATCTTCTTGCCGTAGCGCCTGGAGTCGACCGTGATGCGAATCTCTTGTTGCTCACGGGCGATGTCCTCACAGACGCAGATCTCGTCGGGCAGCCCGCACGTTACACAGATGCTCATTGCTTCAGTTCTTCCTCCCGCTGGATAGTCAAAATGCGGGCGATCTGACGGCGCAGCGTGCGGATCTTGCCCGGGTTGGGCGAAGAGCCACCCATGGCATGGATACCACGCTCATGCATCAGTTCACCACGCAACTCGAAGAGGCGGTCGGCGCGATCGTCCGCCGACATCTCGCGGAGCTCGGCAGCCTTCAGCATTACGAGTCACCTCCTACCGTGAAGCTGCGGCGCTCGCGGCGCTCACCGCGGGGCTTGTCCTCCTTGGCCGCCGGCGCGTCGCCCTGGGCAGCAGCCTCGGGCTTCTTGTCGACGGTCTCGACACCGGCGGCGCGGGCAGCAGCCTTGGCGGCCTTGGCCGCCGCCAACTGCTCCTTCTCGCCGGGCGCGTAGAGCTTGACGTGGTCCGGCAGCACAGCGTCCTTGCGCATGATGCGCACGGTGCAGCCAATCATGCCGAGCTTCTTCTTCGCCTGGGCGTAGCCGACATCCATCAGTTCGATGGTTGTCTCGCCACAGTACTTGATGTGGCCGGCGATGAACTTGGCACGGCGCTTGCGTTGACCAGTCAACTTGCCAGCGACTTCGACGATGCAGCCCTGGGCTCCCGAGCCCATGATGCGGGCAACGGTGGAGTGACCCACGCGGCCGAAGTGCCAACCGCGCTCCAGCGACTCCGCGACCTTGAACGCCATGATCTGCGCGTTCAAAGCAGGGTTGTCGTTGGGCTCATCGACGCCGAGTTGCGGGTTTTGCAGGTTCGCGAACTTGGCGCCCAAGTCGGACGTCAACTGGTTGATGGTTACACCACGGCGGCCAATGACCATGCCGGGGCGCTCAGCGATGATGTTGATGCGCGTTCCCAGGGGAGTTCGCTGGATATCCAAGCCACCGAAGCCGGCGCGGGACGTCTCGTGCTTGACGAACTCCTTCACGAGGAGGCGATTGACGGATTCGTTGACGAATTTCCTTTCGACTGCCATATCAGTCCTCCTCCACCTGTGTCAAGACGATCTCAAGGTTGCACAAGCGGTCGAAGTGCGGGGTCGCACGACCCTGCGCACGGGGCCGGTAGCCCTGGATCACCTGTCCCTGGTACGCGGACGCATGGGTGATCACCAACGTGTCCTTGTCCAGGCCCTTGTACTCGGCGTTGGCTTCGGCGGACTCCAGCACCTTCAGGAAGTGCTCGGCGACCTTCACCGGGTACTTGCCCGGTCCAAAGCCCTCGCCGCGGCGGTGCGCGATCTTGCGGAAGCGCACCTTGAACGGGACCGGGGTCTTCTTGGCGGCAACATCGTTGAGGAACTCCTTGGCGCGGGCCACAGGCATTCCCTTGATGGCGAGTGCCACGTTGCGTCCGCTCTTGGGAGAAACGGACATGTCGCGGCCGTAGGCGCGGGCCGTCGTGGCCGGGTCGCTGACGGTAGAATACTTGGTAGACATGTCTCACCTCACTTGAGCGGTACGTGCTTGGAACTCCTCGTTGCACCCACACCCACGCCGGTGTGTGCGCAGACCTTCGTGGACGACGCGAACTCACCGAGGCGGTGCCCGATCATCTCGGGCTGAATGATGACCTCAACGAATTCCTTGCCATCATAGACGGCAATGTTGTGCCCAACGAACCGCGGCAGCACCGCCAAGTGGCGGTAGTGGGTGCGGAGCACCTGGCTGCCTGGCTCGACCGAATCGATGCGGTCCAGGAACTTCTTTTCTGCAGGAGCAACACCGCGCACGTAGCTGCGGCGAATCTTGCTCGGGAGCAGTTCGAGGACCTCGTCGAAGCCCAGCTGCTTGAGTTCGGGGAGCGTCTTGCCCCGGTAGGTGAACTCCTTCTTTTGCCGGGTCTCGATGACGGCCTGTGCCTTGCGCTGGCGCCGGCGGGCGGCACCAGGGTTGCTCATCTGTCGCTTCTTGGCCATCTAGTTCACCTCTTCCCCGTCCGCTTGGGGGCAATCTTACCGACCTTGCGGCCAGGCGGGGTGCCACGGGCCACACTCGTGCGGCCAGGCGTGTAGTTGTGGGCGCCGCCACCATGAGGGTGGTCGACGGGATTCATGGCGACACCGCGGACGCGAGGCCAGCGGGCAGCCTTGTTCTTCATCAAGTGGAATTTCTTACCAGCCTTCAGCATCGGCTTGTCGCCGCGGCCACCACCTGCAGCCAGGCCGACAGTGGCGCGGCAGCGAGGGTGGAAGTTGCGGAACTTGCCGGAAGGCAGGCGGATCACGGTGCGCTTGGCATCGTGGCTGACGATCTCGGCCGAGTTGCCGCCACTGCGGCAGAACTTGCCACCGTCGTTGGGGCGACCCTCGATGTTGAAGATCGGGGTACCCTCGGGGATCTTGCTGATCACCGTGACATTGCCAGGACGGATCTGGGTGGTCTCAGTGAACACCACATCGTCGCCGACGGCCAAGCCCTCGGCGGCGATTTGCAGGCTCTTCTCGCCGTCCTCGAACAGCAACTCGGTCAGAATGGCCGTGCGCCCGGGGGCATGCACAAGCCGCACCACCTTCGCCGAACCCTGCTTGATGGGGTAGCGGATGTCGCCCTTGTGCCGGTGGCTGGGCGAGGTGAGGCGGGGTTGCGCTGCGCCACGGCGGCGGCTCAGGATTCGCTTACCCATGTTAGAACACTCCAATGCGCATGCCGATATCCTCGGCACTCGTTTCGCCGCCGAACTTCACAATGGCGAGCTTGCCATGCTTGGTGATGCGGGTGTTGACAGCCTCGACCTCAGCGTCGAAGAGACGCTCAACGGCGGCGCCGATCTGGGGCTTGGAGGCAGTGCGGTGGACCAGGAACTCCAGGGAGTTGTTGCGGTCCATCAGGAACATCGTCTTTTCCGTCACGTGCGGGCGGATGACGACCTTGTGAGGGTCCATTAGTAGGCCTCCTTGAGGTGCTCGAGCGCACCCTTGGTGTAAACGGTCAGGCGACCAGGGTCGCCGCCGGGAGCCAGGTGCTCGGCGCCCAGGTTCTTGGCGGAGACCACATCGACGCCGGGGAGGTTGGCGGCTCCGGGGAAGCTGCCGTCGGCGGTCACGAAAAGGACACTCTTGGGCTGGCGGAAGCGGCGGCCACGCAGCTTGCCCATACCGGCACGCACGTGGCGGCCGTCTCGGGCCCTGGCGAGATCGTCGCCCACACCCAGCTTGGACAGGACATCCAGCAACTCCTTCGTCTTGATGACGGAGGTGAGCTCGTCATCCACGACCAGGGGGAAGCTGGGAACCGACTCGGCGCGGTGGCCGCGGGTCTTCACCAAGTCACCGTTGGCCGTGGCAGCCAACGCGCTGGCAATGGCCAGGCGGCGTTCCTTCGAGTTGATGCTGAGAGCGAAGCTGTGGCGCGACTGGGGCGGGTGGGCACGGCGGCCACCCACCACATTGGGCGCCAAGGCAGCGGCGCGACCCTGGGTCAGGCGAGGCACACGGGAGGCGCCCTTGCCCTTGCCAATGGATGCGGTCGCGTGGCGCTCGCCAGCCACCGGGTTGGCACCGTAGCGCTGGCGGCGGTTGGCGCGGGCGACCTTGACGGCCTTGCGGATGACGTCGGGCCGGAAGGGCGTGGCAAACACGCCGGGCAGCTCGACGTCGCCAGCGGCGGAGCCGCTCTTGTCGTAGACGTTGACCTTGCTCATGTCTTAGGCCCCCTGCTTGGACTTGGTGCTGACGTACTTGATGTCGGCTTCCTGCACCTCGATGCCGCGCGTGTAGCGCACGGCGTCGCGCAGGCGCACGAGGCGCTTGGCGGGGCCAGGGATGCTGCCGTGGATCAGCAGGTAGTTGTTGCTGACCTTGCCGTAGTGCTTGAAGCCGCCCTCGGGCGTGATCTCGGCGCCATCTTCGCCGACCTTCAGGATGCGCTTGTTGTACTCGGTGCGCTGGTGGTAACCGCGTTGACCGTCGTTGGGGACGGTGGACTGGACCCATGCGGGGTGCCAGGCACCCTGGGTACCAATCATGCGGCGGTGCTTGCTGTTCTTGTGCGTCAGCAGCTTGGTGCCGAAGCGAACAACACGGGACTCGAAACCGTAACCCTTGGTGACACCGATGATGTCAGCCATTTGTCCGGTCTTCAGGGCATCCGTGGCCGTCAGGGTGGTGCCCAGCAAGCCCTTGGCGTAGTCCAGGCGGGCAGCGACGTCGCCGCCGCCGACGCGGATCTCCATGAGCTCAGGGGTCTTGCTGTCAACACCAGACACGTCGCCGGGAGCGGTGTAGGCGAGAACGCGCACGTCCGCGACATCGGCTTCGCCAATGAGCTTCCACTTGGCCTCGACATCCTGCTTCTTGGGCAGGGGGAGGCGGCGGCCCAGGCGGTCATTGAGTTGGCTGGCGTCAGCCCAGACCTCGGTCAGGGTCTTGATGCCGTAGGGCGTGTTCTCGTAGACGCGCACAGCGGCGACGGTCATGGGGGGAGCCTCAACGACCGTCACAGGCATGACGACTTCCTGGCCGCTCGTGGTGGAGTGGGGCCGGTAGTCGACAACCAAGGCGTGGGTCATGCCCGCCTTGTACCCGGCGAAGCCTTGCAGCTTCGGCTGACCGGAATCTTCGGCCCATGCCTTCACGTGTGGCACGACCGAGCGTGCTCGCTTGCGGGGGTAGAACCCCATGGAGCCGCGTCGTGGGTGGTGTGCAGATGACATTGCTTTCGACCTCGAATTTGCCCGTGAGACAGGACTTGCTTGCCTAACGGGAGTTGCGCGGTTACCTGGACGCGGAGCCTACGGGCTGCCTCGACACTAAGCACTCTCGCGCAAGGGATGAGGATGGTCGCTTACCAACCGTGACGCCGTATGGATGCCGAATGAGGCCCCAACAGGAGGGGCGGGCATCCAAAGCCGGGGCGCTCAAGGCGTTGCCCGATAGCGTCTGGTGTGGTCGCTAAGGGGCGCCGAAGTCCATCCCCTATATAATGATGATGTGGGCCAACGGGAGGGGATGCGACTCACTTTGGCAGGGCTTGGGTTCGCCGGGCGCGGCGGCGCAGTTCGCCCGAGCAATTGGGGCACACGTGCCCGAAGCCGTCGGCGCATTCGGGGCACCACGTGCAGTTGTATGAACAAGTGTAAGCCAAGTCAACCCAGGAAATGTGGGCCTGGCAGCCGTCGCATTCCTCCTTGACTTCGACGTCCATTACCGGCGCCTCCAGGCCACGGCGCCCAGCACCAGCACGCCCGCCAAGATGCCCAGACCGGGCGCTCGCTCGCCCCGACCCCCTAGTGCCAGGGGGTTGCTCCACTCGTCAGCCCGCTGCTGGGCCAGGGGCGGGTTCAGTTCACCGAAGCCGGATTGACGGTCGAAGCCTGGATCCGCCAGGTCCACGGCGGTATCACGAAGGATGTCCAGGGCTGCCCCCAAAGGCAGGTCCGGCCGCATGTCCCAGAGCGTCGCCAGCGTGCCTGCAACCAGGGCGGCGGCCAGGTGATTGCCGGAGTCGGCCCCGATGCCGCGGCCAGCGCCGGCAGGTCCTCCAGCGATGGCTACTCGCAGGTCGTCGGAGGCGGCCACGAGGTCCGGCTTGGCCAAGCCCTCGGGCCCGGGTGCACCGGCAGGTTGTCCCTTGACCAGTCCACCGACGGTAAGGACGTAGGGGCTGGCGTGAAGCGCTGACCATTCTGGGGCCACGGGCACGACCACCGCGACACCGCGCGCATGCAGTCCGCGGGCCTGCTCGGCCAGGGTCGCGGCGCCGACCTCCGACAAGCTTCGAGCAGCGACGGACACGAGTACGACCGTGGGCCCCTCGGCGTTGCGCAGCAGCCATTCCATGGCCGCGATGGTCGCCTGCTCATCCTCCCGGTCCAATTCGTCACCCAGTGGCCCACCAAAGCTCACCTGTAGGTCAACGAGGGCCGCGCCTGGGGCCATGCCCAGCGTTAGCCCGGCGGCCACGGATGCCGTGGCAGTGCCTTGTCCATCGGAGTCTTGGGGTAGCACGCCGCCCAGATCACCAGGGAGGCTGACACCGCCGGGCTCAACGAAGCTCTGGCGGGCCACGCGGCCGGAAAACTCGGGGTGCCCACTGTCGATGCCTGTATCCACAACGGCGATGGTCACGCCTTCGCCCGTCGGGTCCGGCTGGGCGCCCGTGAAGGGGGCGGCGAGCAACAGGGCAACGAGCAGGTACGTTCGCACGCTCCGCGACGTGGCGCCTGCGACAAAAGGGTTGCCGGATCGGCAATCGGGAAGGCCGTGCCCAGGTGGGTCGACCGGCAGGCA